>CAYYRK010000017.1:25606-26678 GCA_964473915.1 uncultured Pseudomonadales bacterium | reverse complement strand
TTTTTTAATTTTACCCTATTGTGACTAGATAAAGCCGACAAAACCAAGAAGCCAGGGCAATATCAGTGCGGTCAACAGTGCCGACAGCGCCATGGCCAAACCGGAAAACGCACCCATCTCCTGACTGACCTGAAACGCCCTGGCGGTGCCGACTCCGTGCGAAGCCACCCCCATGGCGATACCTCTTATACTATCGTCCTCAACACCTAACCAGTCAAATATTTTTGTTCCGCAAATCGCACCAATAATGCCAGTAACAACCACCAGCGCTGCGGTAAGTGAGGGTAGCCCATCAATAGTTTGTGAAATACCCATCGCTACCGGCGTGGTCACTGATTTTGGCGCCAGGGACAAGAGCGTTTCCCTGCTTGCACCCAACAACCAGCCAACACTCACCGCACTAAAAGACGCCACAACACCTCCAGAAAACAGGGCCAGAATGGCTGGAAGCCATATTTTACGGAGCTTATGCATCTGCTTATACAAGGGTACCGCCAGGGCCACCGTGGCAGGGCCCAATAAAAAATGGATAAATTGCGCGCCATCAAAATAAGTGCTGTAGGTGGTACTCGTTAAGAGCAACACTAAAATCAACACCAGGACAGTGGGAACCACCGGGGTTAGCAAAGGATGCCGGCCAGCTCTTTCATATAACCAGCAGGCCGCAAGGTAGGCCAGCAGGGTCAGTGTCAACCACAATAACGGTGTCGTGGCAAGATAGACCCAGAGCACATCTAAACCTGTATCAGCCACGGCCTCCCTGCCTCCCTCTGATAAAACGATCCGCACCCTTCATAATTAATGCCGTGGCGGCCAGTGTAGCAAAGGTACTCAACACGAGCGCCATGGCGATGGCAAGCCCTTCCTCGCCCAGACGATGAAAATGCACCATAACACCCACCCCGGCAGGAACAAACAGAAGCGACAGATGGCTCAACAGGAGATTGGCTGCACTCCCCAGTGGCGCTGCAACCTCCCCTCGCACCATCAGGGTTATCAATAATAGTAACATCCCCGCAACGGGCCCAGGCAGGGGTAGTGCCAAAAGCACAACCAGCATCTCCCCCACCAG
>CAYYRK010000017.1:23725-25506 GCA_964473915.1 uncultured Pseudomonadales bacterium | reverse complement strand
ACCTTTTCTGTCCTGCGTCAGCGCTGCAAACAGGCATCTATCCATGCCCACACCACGGTAGATCCCCTCCATAGCCAAACTAATAACCATGCTAAAATCGGGTTTGTCTTCTATTTGCTGGGACAGTTCGCGCAAAACCTTTAACTGCAAAGCATCATCGGGCTGAGGGTAGACAGGTTCTATCTCCCGTTTTTCTGATGCAGTGATGGGGGTTTGGGGGGCTGGCTCACCACTTGATAGCGGAATCAACTTTCCGGCATTAGCTACCCCAAGAAATCCTGCAATCTGTGAAGCGTTTCGGGCACCACAGTGCACCATATCAACCGTTTCCTGTTCAGATATCGCTGCGTGGCTCGATATATTTTCTATCACCTCATGAATAGCCGGAGAATCCCACCCCTCCTGCTCTGAGACAATAGCAATTTGCCGTGCCAGCTCGACAGTTTTCCTACGTTGATCGCTTTGACGAGTTACATCATGGTCTATCAAATTCCACTCGCTACGCAAACTACCACCCAACCTGCCCAGGCTGAAGCCCAAAACTTCCTCCTGCGCCTTTTCAGGGGTACAGCCACTTCTGTCAGAAAATTGCAGCAACTTTTCACCAACTTCTCCGCTGAAGCTCCAGAAAACCAGATCGCCTACATTTCGCAGTAACGCGGCGATAAAAACCTCTTCCGGAGCCGGATCATCCATTTTTTTGGCGATCTCACGAGCCTGAATAGCTGAATGGATTGAACGGGCCATCTCCAGAATGAGCTGTTTTTTATTTCCTCCATGAACCAACGCATCAATCATGGCAACCGACAGGCTGATATCACGAACAGTATCAAACCCCAGCGTAATCACTGCCCGGCTCACGGTACTGACATGCAACCCCAGAGGGTTGAATACAACGCTATTGGACAGTTTCAAGACCCGAGCTGTCATCGATACGTCCTGCAGGATCACCTCCGCAAGCCTGGGCACTGATGCGGCTGCATCACTGGTCACTTTGAGAATCTGCTGCATGGTTTTGCCAAAACTTGGCATCTCCCTGTCCCGGATCCTCTCAACCCAGTGTTCAAGTCTTTCTTTTTCATGCATAGTAGTTATGCTGATTCAGCCTCGTTCTCGTTGAACTGAACATCATAACTCAATTTACGGCAGCTAATAAATGTTCGCCAATAACAAAAATCCTGGCCGAGAGTGGCCAATTTTCAGCTTAACCTGCACCAGAATAGTTTGAGATAACACATGTCTCCCGGTAAAAAACAAAGCAACATCCAAAAAATAACAGCATCGCTCAGCCACAGTAGTTTTAAAGATATGATGAACGACGTGGTCGCCGCTGGCAGTTGCTGTGAGTGCGGCAGCTGCGTTACCGTATGCCCGCACAATATCATTGAGTACATTGACGGCAAACCCAGGCAGACCGCCAAAGCAAATGCTGCTTTTGATTTTTGCGGCATCAGTGAGGGTGTGGGCTGTGATGTCTGTGCATCTATATGCCCCCGGCTCTGGCCACGAGAAAACCACCTTAAAGATATAGTGTTTCGTAGTGAACGGCCCTACGAGGGAATTTTTGGTGTTTACCGCCATATTTTTGTAGCCAAAACCCAGAGAGAAGATATTTTATCGAACGCTCAAGATGGAGGCATTGTAACTGCCCTGCTTCACTGGGCCTTTGAAAAAGGGATCATTGACGGGGCAGTGGCTGCGACTGTTAGCGAAGATGACCCTCCCTGTTTGCCCAGCCCTAAGGTCCTGACCTCTACAGACGAAATCAAAACCAGCGCTGG
>CAYYRK010000017.1:21409-23625 GCA_964473915.1 uncultured Pseudomonadales bacterium | reverse complement strand
GGAAAAAATAGAAAAAGAGTTGGGCATCCCCCTGACTCAAGTCTCAAAATTTAACATTAAGGGTGAGGTATTAATCCATAAAAAGGACGGCGGCCTGGAAAAAATTCCACTGGCTGAGGTAGTGGAAAAATACCAGCGTCCAGAGTGTCAGCACTGTAATGATTTTTCTGCGGAGATGGCAGATATTTCCTGTGGTGGGGTCGGCACTAATGGCGCCACACTGGTGATAATCCGCACCCGCAAAGGCGAAAGCATCTGGCGACAATTTCAAGCCGATAATACGCTTTCTATTGAAACGATCGAAAAAAACAAACGGGCCTGGAATATTCTTTTAATGCTTTCGCGCAGACAGCGCAATCGGGCACCAGAAGGGTCAACGCGCAGCGGAACCGCCAAAGACCTGCCTCAATATTCGGCCAGGGTAGCGGCCGATTTTAACCACACCATACTGGCACAGAGCCAAAAAACCCAGAAAGAGATCGATACATCCATGAAGGTTGCCTACGGCAACGAAAATCAGCCCAATAAAGTTACGAACTACAGCCCAGGAGCACCTATTCCCGGTGACCCTGGGGCCCCAGCTCCGGGTGAGAAGCGAAAAAACCCGCCACCACCCAGCCCGCAACGGGGCGGTGCGCCACCGCGTTAGCCGTTAACCAGAAAATGCACATAGATACTGGCTGCGTAGCCCAGGGCGATAGCCGGAGTCCATTTCAGGTGACCGAAAAAGGTGTAGTGACCTCGGGCCTGCCCCATCAGGGCCACACCAGCCGCTGAACCAATGGAGAGCAGACTACCCCCGACACCTGCCGTGAGAGTAACCAGCAGCCACTGGACCTGAGGCATATCCGGTTGCATGGTCAACACCGCAAACATCACGGGAATGTTATCCACGATAGCCGACATAATACCTACCAGGATATTCGCTGTGGTTGGCCCTAAGTCACCGTAAATAAACTCGGAAGCCATGCCCAAGTAGCCGATAAAGCCCAGCCCACCAACTGCCATGATTACACCGTAGAAGAAAAACAGCGTGTCCCATTCGGCCAGTGCTATATTCTTGAAGATATCAAACTCTTTCTCTTCGCTGCCCTCGGGCGGAATACCCACAGAGGCAACTAACACATGCCGACGGTGACTATGCTGGCGATGGCGTAGATAGAAACCATAAAATTTGAGGTAAGCAAGCCCTGTCATCATGCCAAATACCGGGGGCAGATGCAGAAAATTATGGAAGCTCACTGCGGTTATGATCGTTGCAATAAATAACCCCACGATAGTCAAACCACCATGTCTGAGGGGCGATTCAGAAGATTCTTCAGCAACCGGATTTCCGGTTGGAAGAGCAAAATGCATAATGGCTGCGGGCACTACAAAATTGACTACCGAAGGTATAAATAGATGGAAAAAAGTCCAGAAATCAAGGATACCCTTCTGCCAGACCATCAGGGTGGTGATGTCTCCAAACGGGCTGAACGCGCCACCCGCATTGGCACCCACTACAATATTGATGCACGCCAAGGTCACAAACTTGGGTTTATCTTTGCCCACCGCAAGAACCACTGCGCACATAATCAAAGCGGTGGTCAGATTATCTGCTATCGGCGAGATAAAAAATGCCAGAATCCCGGTTATCCAGAATAAAGCTCGATAACTATAACCCTTGCCAACCAGCCAGTTACGTAGCGCATCGAAGACCCCACGCTCCAGCATCGCGTTGATATAGGTCATCGCCACCAGCAGAAAGAAGAAAAGCTCGGTATATTCCAGGAAATTATGACGGATCGCTTCCTCGGCAGCATGTGGCAAACCGTGCGAGTTATAAGCGATCGCGATCAATATCCAGATTAACCCAGCCGCTAGCAACACCGGCTTGGATTTGCGCAGATGCAACTGCTCTTCCAAAATCACGAACACATAAGCCAACGCAAAGATTATAATTGCTGCATAGCCTGTCCAACTGGCTGTCAGGTCGAGGGACACATGGCCAGGCTCAGCAGCTAACCCGATGGCGGGCATCAGAAGGGAGAGCATTAGGAAAAGAATAGTTCTCATGGTGGACATTCTCATGGTTAATTATTAACTAGAGCAGTGTACAAAATAAAATGGGTACTCTGGCTCAAGAACACGGGGTTGTAATTAGGGCGCATTATGGTGTATTTCAATTATTTTTCAATGCTAATCGCCCGCTTAAAGTAAATTTAACCACACAGTCA
>CAYYRK010000017.1:0-21309 GCA_964473915.1 uncultured Pseudomonadales bacterium | reverse complement strand
TCAATTATTTTTCAATGCTAATCGCCCGCTTAAAGTAAATTTAACCACACAGTCAGTGAGGGTGCTTATACCTTGCCACCATTGCGGCCCTCTCCTGGCACCGTAAACACCTGACGATCTCCGAAATAGATAGGGTAGATGTCTATGATGTTAGGGGAAATCCAATATTTACGTTTAATTTAAAGCCTGATTTATGGGTTCAGATGAGCGTCCACCAGCCCTAAATTGACAGCATATGCATTGTCGCAACAGCATGTTCGGTACCGTAGATTCCGCCCCCTGTAACATGGGTCATTCCCACTTTGGCATTTTCCACCTGATAACCATCACATCTGTTTTTGAGCTGGTAATAAACTTCTGCGACCTGAATCGCGCCTGTTCCACCGACCGGGTGGCCGTTTGCAAGCAGCCCTCCTCGGGCGCTAAATACACATTCGCCGCCATGATCCGACTTGCCTTCCCTTGCATAAATAAAACCTTCACCCTTCCCGCAAAAACCCAGTGCTTCGTAATAGAGTAATTCACAGATAGCAAATGCATCATGAATTTCAAATACATCCACGTCTTCCGGCCCGATACCCGCCTGTTCGTAAAGCATAGCAGCCCCCAGCGCCGTAGTGGCGTCGCCTGTTGAGTCAACGTGGCCACAATCGAAAGGCCCACTGAGTGTTACGGAGCCACCCACTTTTATCGGGTTCTTGATACCAAGACGCTTGACCACGTCCTCGGAGGCCACAACTACAGCCCCGGCACCATCTGTTATTCCGCAACACATGGGCAATGTGAACGGCTCGGCAATGGGCCTCGCGCTCAGAACCTCTTTGGCCGTAATCGGTTTACGCATCCATGCTCGTGGATTATTTGAGGCATTTCTTCGAACTCGCACTACCACATCTGCCAGATCCTGGACTGTACAGTCAGTATCATGGAGGTATACTGCTGCCCTTGATGCATATTTTCCGGGCATCGGCATCGCGTGCATGCCTTCGACATTGCTAAGATTTGGAGCAAAAGATACCCCCGTCTGCCGGTGCAAGGTAAGGTTCTCTACTCCCAGGCCTATCGTAACTTCATGTTTACCACAACGAACATCATCTACGGCATGGTGAACTGCCAGTCCTCCACTGGAGCACAAACCTTCCACGTTGGTAATCGGCAGATTGGCTCCACACATACCAAGCACATTGAACACTGCCTGACCAATAGCGTTTCCATTCATGCCATTACCGACATAAGCGCGCTCGACATCCTTCGCCTTTATTCCAGCTTCGTCAATGGCGGCCTTAACGCTTTTGGCACCCAAAAAATCGAAATCATCTGTCAGCCGGCCTATAACCGAGGCGTGTGCTCCAATAATATATGCATCTCTCATAACTAAAATCCTTAACTTATTACTTGATGAGCAGAAAGTGTCGGGCACCTGTCCTTAGGCTGATGTAATTTTCCTGAATTTCCAACTGATAATATCTTCGCTGGCACTGTTTTTTCTAATAGGTTTTGCGACCACCTCGACTTCATCTCCTATATTGAAACTCTTAATTTCTCCATCAAATATGGTTGGCACCCGTATACCATCAGGAAGATCCACATAGCCCCACACATAGGGAATTGGAACGCCAGGAGCGCCCACATAGACATCGACACAGGTATAGATGAGTCCTTTCCGACTTAAAGGGACAGGCTCTAGGTCTTCACTCCAGCACTCAGGATCAAGACAGTAGACCACTCTTGGGAACCACAATTGGCCGCAGCTGTTACATCTGTAACCCTTGATGAAGGGCCCTGACCCATCTTCTGGCACCTCAAAGATATCTTCATGGTAGAAGGTGAGTTCTTCGGCTGCCTTTGGTTTGTCAGCTTTTATCCTGGCATCAACCATAACTATCTCCTCATTACTAATCATAAAAAAATATATAAACCGGGATCAATC
Source organism: uncultured Pseudomonadales bacterium (assembly GCA_964473915.1). Taxonomy (GTDB): domain Bacteria; phylum Pseudomonadota; class Gammaproteobacteria; order Pseudomonadales; family IMCC2047; genus CAYYRK01. The sequence goes on along the minus strand of CAYYRK010000017.1, from coordinate 19,379 downwards.
ATATGGCAACATTAGCGACCCCTAATATAAACAGGGATCGACCAGTCGTTAGCTATCTGCTTTTAGGGTAGCGTCTTTTCAAAGGCACCGTAGACTGTGCCTATATCCACGACCGGTGTAAACGTAAGGTAGTCTTTCTTGGGGTCTCACTCAGGCGTACTGAGCTTCCTGACACCTATTTTCTATGCCAAACTATAACACTAAATTACACATGTTTTATGCCGTGTTAATCACGGCTTTAAATGAGATGGATGAAAGGCTTCAAGCAGGAAGAAGTTATTTCTGGCAGTATAAAGGCGTCCGTTTTTTTGTAGCCTTAATAGAGATCATGAGAGCCGGGTGGATGTCATGACTAAAATGCGGTTACTTAATGCTAGATTTAAATTACGCTCTATTTTATATTCCGCGACTTTTGTTCAGATTGGCTACCGGGAATAATTCGTTACGCTTAGGATAGGAATAAGATGGTACCAGAGGCCGGACTCGAACCGGCACGCTTTTAAGGGCGCGGGATTTTGAATCCCGTGTGTCTACCAATTTCACCACTCTGGCATTTTTAGTGGATTTACCAGACTTAACTCATACTAGCTACTGATAAGACTGGCCAAAGGCGGCCATTATAACCATTACGCAAACCAGGTCAACGAAATTGCGCTATGCTTTGCGCTAAAACAAAACCACCTTCCACTCATAAGGTTCCCGCAAGCTTTTTTGTGAAATTCACGGCAAAACTAAAGGCTACACGACCCCACACAAATTAACGAATCATCCAGGTTAGCGCTGGCGGGACGGGAGAAAATTCGCTAACCTTTGCGCCCCGTTAAATAAAGCCTTAAGGCGACCTCTACTAACTCATGCTGCTGAGCGATTTCCATTACGATCTGCCACAGGAACTGATCGCACTCTATCCGCCAGAAAAGAGAGGCGATAGCCGCCTGCTAACCCTGGACGGACAAACAGGCGAAACCAGGAATCGCCTCTTCAAATCTCTGCCTGATCTACTAAGGCGGGACGATCTGCTGGTCTTTAATAATACCAGAGTTATTCCGGCACGCCTGTACGGGCATAAGGAGACTGGGGGAAAGGTAGAAGTGCTGATCGAACGCATTATCAACCCGCAACAGGCGATCGCACAAATTCGCGCCAGCAAATCACCAAAGCCCGGTTCACGGATACAGATCGGCCAAGGCAACTGGCTTGAGATCAGCAGCCGCGAACAAAGCTTTTTTTATATTAACTATCCCAGTGGCGACCTTCACGCATTGCTTGAGAAGTTTGGTCATATCCCCCTGCCCCCCTACATCGAAAGAGCTGATCAGGCGCTAGACAAGGAGCGCTACCAAACAATATTTGCCGAGCGCCCTGGAGCGGTGGCAGCACCTACCGCCGGGCTGCATTTTAATCAGGCTATTATGGCAGAATTTGAAAACCGGGGGATACATACAGCACAGGTGACGCTGCATGTTGGCGCTGGAACATACCAGCCTGTCAGGGCAGCCCATATCGAAGAGCACCAGATGCATAGCGAATACCTTGAGGTGAGCGATCCACTGTGCGACCTGATCCGAACCACCCGAGCCAAGGGAGGTCGAGTTATTGCAGTGGGGACCACCGCCGTACGCAGCCTTGAAACAGCAGCAATGAAAGCTGAGGAGGCGGGTCTGGAGCTACACGGCTACCAGGGAGATACTGATATTTTCATCTATCCTGGTTACCGTTTTCGCTGCGTCGACGCGATGATCACCAACTTTCACCTACCCGAATCAACCCTGCTAATGCTTGTTTCAGCTTTTGCCACACACAAACATGTTTTTAAGGCCTATGCTGAGGCCATTGCCCAGCGCTACCGTTTCTTTAGTTATGGCGATGCCATGTTTATTACCCCTGCAACAACAATCCGGCGGATCTAACCATGCCTCACATGGATTTTGCACTACACAAAACTGATGGCCAGGCAAGGCGCGGCACACTGAACTTTGCCCGGGGCAGCGTTGAAACACCCGCGTTTATGCCCGTTGGCACCTATGGCACTGTCAAGGGTATGTTACCCCGAGACATTGAAGCCATCGGTGCCCAGATTATTCTCGGCAATACTTTTCACCTGATGCTGCGCCCCGGCGAACAAACGATAAAAGCGCAGGGGGGCTTGCAACAGTTTATGGGTTGGCCCGGACCAATCCTCACCGATTCTGGTGGTTTCCAGGTTTTCAGCCTGGGGGAACTGCGCAAGATAACCGAAGAGGGTGTCACCTTCAGGTCGCCAGTTGATGGCAGCAAAGTATCTCTGACCCCTGAGCGTTCCATGCAGGTACAAGCTGACCTTGGTGCAGATATCGTAATGATCTTTGATGACTGCACACCCTACCCCGCAACGCTCGAGCAGGCCGAGCAATCGATGCAACTCTCACTGCGCTGGGCACAGCGCAGCAAAACTGCGCACAAGCAGGTGCAGGGCGATGACCCTGCCGCGCTCTTTGGCATCATCCAGGGCGGAATGTACCCGCAGTTACGCACCGAATCACTCAAGGGTCTGGTTGATATCAGCTTTGATGGCTATGCGATCGGAGGCCTTTCGGTGGGCGAACCTAAGGGGGAGATGATGGCCACTCTGGAACAGATTCTGCCGCAGATGCCAACCGATAAACCACGCTACCTGATGGGGGTTGGCAAACCCGAAGATATTGTAGAGGCGGTGCTCAAGGGTGTTGATATGTTTGATTGCGTGATGCCCACTCGAAACGCCAGAAACGGACATCTGTTTACCAGTGAAGGGGTGATTAAAATACGCAACTCAAGGTTTCGCAATGACGATGCACCGCTAGATTCCGCATGTGATTGCTATACCTGCCAGAACTTTAGCCGAGCCTATCTGAACCATCTGGATAAATGCCGGGAAATACTTTTTTCACAACTGGCCACGATCCATAATCTGCGCTATTACCAAAATCTAATGAAGGGTTTGCGTACAGGCATCGAACAGGGTACATTGAGCGCTTTTGTCGAGGCCTTCTACGATAAAGGTCACGGCCACACCTAAAATCAACTGATTAACTGGAGTATAACACGCATGAGTTTTCTGATCCCCGAGGCGATGGCAGCCGATCCAGCTCCTATGCAGGGCAGCGGATTTGAACCGTTGATCATGTTAGCGATTTTTGGTCTCATTTTTTACTTTATGATCTGGCGCCCACAAAGCAAGCGAACCAAGGAACATCGCGGTCTGCTGGAAAACCTGAGCAAGGGTGATGAGGTCATAAGCGGTGGAGGCCTTGCAGGAAAAGTCACCAAGGTAACAGACAATTTCGTAGTCCTGGAAGTCGGCCCGAACATCGAGGTAAAAGTACAAAAATCTGCAGTTGCGAGCGTATTACCCAAGGGCACACTGAAAGCGGTTTAGACCGGCAAGCTAATGGAAAAGTGGGGGCTGCGCAATGCCCCCCATGCAAGTCAAAGGTTTCTCAATGCTTAACAAATTCCCTGCGTGGAAATATATCCTTATTGTTCTGGCGCTAACGCTGGCCTGTATCTACGCCGCACCCAATCTTTATCCAGATGACCCGGCGGTACAAATTTCAGGTGCCAACAGCTCGACTGCAGTCGAGTTGCTACTGCTGCGAAAGGTGGCCAAGGCACTGGAAGAAGCGGGGGTTGATTTTACAACTCCGCAACTCAATGAAAAAAATATTCTGGTCCGCTTTCCTGACATCGCCACTCAGCTAAAAGGTAAAAGTGTATTAACTCAGGCATTGGGGGACGATTATATGATCGCCCTTAATCTGGCGCCAGCCACCCCTGAATGGCTAGTCAATATCGGTGCCGCACCCATGAAGCTGGGGCTAGATCTACGTGGCGGCGTTCACTTCCTGATGGAGGTGGATATGGCTAAAGCAGTTGAACAGCGTACAGAAGTTTATGTTAGTGAAATCAAATCCCTACTGCGCACAGAAAAACTACGTTTTCGCAGGGTTGAGTCCCTGGAGGACGGCAGCATTCAGGTTAAGTTCACCGACGCGGGGATACGCGATAATGCCGACAACCTACTACGCGACAACTACAGGGAGTTCAGTTTTGACCTGATTGATAAGGAGGAGGCTTTCTACATTCGGCTACGTTTGACAGAAAGCACACTGAGTGCCATTCAGGATTACGCAATTAAGCAAAACCTGACCACACTGCGCAACCGAGTCAACGAACTGGGGGTGGCCGAACCACTGGTGCAAAGACAGGGGCAAAACAGAATCGTGGTGGAGTTACCCGGAATTCAGGACACCGCCCTGGCAAAACGTATCATCGGCGCCACCGCAAACCTGGAGTTTCGGCTTGAGGCGCAACCCGATGAACTGGGCGCCAGAACAGAGACCTTTGATTTTCGTGACCCCAGCCGGACACCCCGTACCGCACGGATAGAAAAAGATATCATTATTACCGGTAACAGTGTGTCCAATGCCGCCGCCGGCTACGACCAGAATGGAATGCCTGAAGTCAACATTACCCTGGACTCCAAGGGCGGGAAATTAATGAATCGGGTGACCCGCAATGCGGTTAAACGGCGCATGGCGGTACTGTTTATTGAGCATAAATCCCGTAAAAAAATGGTTGAGGTAGATGGCAAGTTAGTTGAGAAGCAGGACAAGTATGTTGAAAAAGGCATCATTAGCCTGGCCACAATCCAGACAGCGTTAGGCAACCGTTTTCGCATTACCGGGCTGGATAACCCCCAGGAATCCTCGGAGCTGGCCCTGCTGCTGAGGGCAGGCTCTCTCGCCGCACCCATCTATTTTGTGGAGGAACGCACAGTCGGCCCCAGCCTGGGCCAGGAAAACATCGATATGGGTATCGCCTCAGTTCAAATAGGCATGCTACTGGTTGTTGCCTTTATGCTGATCTACTACCGGGTATTTGGTCTGTTTGCCAATCTGGCGCTAGGAATGAACCTGATGCTACTGGTCGCTGTGATGTCGATTCTTTCTGCAACGCTAACCCTGCCAGGTATTGCCGGAATTGTACTGACTATCGGGATGGCTGTTGACGCCAACGTACTGATATTTTCCAGAATCAAGGAGGAGCTTAAAAACGGGGTGCCGGTGCAATCAGCCATCCATGCCGGATACGAGCGCGCCTTTGAAACTATTTTTGATGCCAATATCACCACCCTGCTAGTGGCAGTTATTCTGTTTGCGGTGGGAACCGGACCGATAAAAGGGTTTGCAATCACCCTGTCCATCGGCATTTTGACATCAATGTTTACTGCAATAGTAGTCACCCGCGCCATGGTTAATCTGAGCTACGGTCGGCGTAATATTAAGCAATTATTGATCTGAACGGGGCAAGCATGTCAGCAAAAGATTTCCATTTTGACTTTATGGGTAAACGCAAAATTGCGGCGGCCCTGTCCATATTTCTGGTCATCGCTTCCATCGGTTCACTGGTCGCCAAACAACTGGCCTTTGGCCTGGACTTTACTGGTGGCACCCTGATCGAGGTCAGCTACAGCCAACCAGCAGATCTTAATAAGATCCGCACCCTACTGGAGGATGCCGGATACGAAAATCCGGTGGTACAGAATTTTGGTGCCGATACTGAGGTGTTGGTAAGGCTTCCACAAGGCTTCAGCCCGCAAGTAGGCGAAGAAGTCCTTAACAGCCTTTCGGCCTCGGGCCAATACGATGTAGAGCTGCGCCGCTCTGAGTTTGTTGGCTCACAGGTCGGCGAAGAGCTGCGAGAGCAGGGTGGCCTGGGTATGTTGCTGGCACTAGGCATAGTAATGCTTTACGTGGCCTTTAGATTCCAGCTGAAATTCTCTCTGGGGGCCGTTGTGGCCCTGGTTCACGATGTAATGATTGTACTGGGTATTTTTTCAATCATGCAGTGGAACTTTGATCTTACCGTTCTGGCTGCACTACTCGCCGTCATTGGCTATTCGCTGAACGACACCATCGTAGTGTCTGACCGGATCCGGGAAAACTTCCGCAAGATGCGCAAGGGTTCACCACTGGAGATCATCAACAAATCACTTAACCAAACGCTGTCACGTACACTGATCACCTCTCTCACCACCCTGCTGGTGCTAATATCGCTTTTCCTGTTTGGTGGAGAGATGATCCACGCCTTCGCCATTGCACTTAGCATTGGTGTCATCGTTGGAACCTATTCATCGGTCTATGTGGCTGCCAATGTATTGCTGGCGCTCAATATCAGCAGGGAAGACCTGATGCTACCGCCCAAGGAGGGCATCGAACATGATGGCTTACCCTAGCCGGACGTTCTCATAGAAACCAACATTGCAAATCATAAATTACTGACCTTAATATGCGCTCACTCGATCATATCAGAATCGTCCTGATCAACACCTCCCACCCTGGCAATATCGGCGGAACGGCCCGAGCCATCAAAAATATGGGGCTTTCCAGACTCTATCTGGTTGAGCCAAAAGATTTCCCCAACGACAGAGCTCGTTACCGGGCTGCTTCGGCGCTGGATATATTGACCAATGCTACAATCTGCAAAACACTCGATGAGGCCGTTGCAGACTGCAATCTGGTTGTAGGTGCCAGCGCCAGAGATCGCAGCATCCCCTGGCCAGTAATGGACCCAAGAGAAACCGCCGAGACGATTTTCAATGAACCTGAGGGCCACGAAATTGCCATACTGTTCGGCCGGGAGGACAGGGGGCTGACCAACAGTGAACTACAACGCTGCCACTTCCATCTGCAGATCCCCTCCAACCCGGAATATAGCTCTCTGAACCTGGCGGCAGCGGTGCAGGTTGCCTGCTATGAGCTGCGTATGGCAGCACTGAACGAAGGCACAGCGAAAAATATCCCTGACTGGGGAGTTAACTGGGATGTGCGAACCGCTGATACTGAGGAGATTCAGCGCTTTTTTGTACACCTGGAAGAAACCTTGACTCAGCTGAAAGTAATAAACCCCAAAAACCCACGACAGTTGATGACCCGGCTTAAACGTCTCTATCTCAGAAGCAGGCCGGATATGCTTGAGGTCAACATTCTCAGGGGTATTTTAACGGCAACTCAAAGACATCTAAAATAAGACCCATCCCTGTATCAGCAGGGAAGATGCCAAAAAACCCCACCCTATACAGTACCTGCAAATAAAAATAGAATGGCTGCAACGGCACAACAAACCTTTTACTTCGGCTGGAACTGCCTGTATTCATTTGAGTGAGCAACATGTTTGAGCGTATAAAAGAAGATATCAAGTGCGTATTTGACAGAGACCCTGCGGCCAGGACCTTTTTTGAGGTTCTAACTAACTACCCGGGTTTTCATGCCCTGCTGCTACACAGGCTCTCCCATCGACTGTGGAACAGAAACTGGAAATGGCTGGCACGAACCATTTCCAGCTTTAGCCGCTGGATAACCGGCATTGAGATTCACCCAGGGGCTGTAATTGGCAGGCGTTTTTTCATCGATCACGGAATGGGTGTGGTGATCGGAGAAACGGCAGAGGTGGCGGATGATGTGACGCTTTACCACGGGGTTACACTGGGTGGAACCTCATGGAACAAGGGTAAAAGGCACCCTACCCTGGCCAAGGGTGTTGTTGTTGGGGCTGGCGCCAAGGTACTAGGGCCCATCGAAGTAGGTGAAGGCGCTCGCATTGGCTCCAATGCCGTTGTAACAAAAGATATTCCTGCCGGTGCAACCGCTGTGGGAATTCCAGCCAGGGTTATTCTCCAGGGTGATACCGATGGAAAACGCCGCCAGGCCATGGCCGCAAAAATCGGCTTTGATGCCTACGGAGTCAGCCGCGACATGGAGGATCCGGTTGCCAAAGCGATGCACGCCATGCTCGACCACCTACACGCTGTAGATGTTAAAATAAACGGCATGTGTGATGCACTCAAGGGCCTTGGGAGTGACTATTGCGGGCAAAAAATACCTGAACTCAATTATCAAGACCTGGAACTGGATGAAGCGGGTAACCCACCGCCAGAATCGGACAAGGACAGCACCCCAGGATCAGCTAAACCCTGAATCTTAGAATCTAAACGCATAGCATAACGCACACTTATCAGCATTTATTCTATACCAACCCGCCAATCGAAGACTTCAGTACGACTATACTATAGCGGGGATAAGGAAGTTCTCCGCCACCTGTTCCTGGGATTATCATCAGCGCGCGGGTAGCTTTTACCGTTTATCGGTCTACCAGAACTCCTTTGCGGTCGCGCGACCTGATAGCGCGTAGAACCGCCGAACTGAAAAGGGAATAAAATTTGACTGAACTGATCAATGACCGGCTCAAATTTCTCTTAGCAGCAACACCTACTGTGATCTACAGCTTTTCGCGCAAAGGCAGAGGCAAAAGCAGATCTCATGTTTCCTTTGTCAGTGACAATGTCATCGAGCTACTGGGGTATGAGTCCAGCCTGATAGTAGAAGATAAAAACTTTTGGAGTCAACATATACACCCTGATGACAAACACCGTGTTTTATCAAACCTGAAGATACCCCAAGGCCAGAAATACCGGAAAACTGAATATCGAATTCGCCGTAAAGATGGCGGCTATGCCTGGATCCGCGACGAGTTTCAGATCATAAAGAAACCGAATGGAAAATTCCAGGAGATAGTCGGCTGCTGGACAGACATCACCACGCTTAAACAGACAGAAAACAGCCTGCGCGCCAGTGAAAAACGCTTCCGTGATATTATCGATGTCTCAGCCGACTGGGTCTGGGAAGTAGACACCGAGGGGCGCTACACCTTTGCCTCCGGTAAAGTGTTCGACATTCTGGGTTATACGCCTGAAGAGATTATCGGAAGAACAGCGTTTGACCTGATGCCCCCCGATGAAGCGATCAGAATGGCTAAAGCGTTCGCAAATATCCTTTCTAAAAAGAGCAGTTTTCGTGATCTAGACAATATTGTATTGCACAAGGATGGAACCCCGCAAAATACCCACACCAGCGGTTCGCCAATTATTGATGATGAGGGTCATCTGTCCGGCTATCGTGGCGTAGATAAGAATGTGACTGAGCAGGCTCAACACCAGGATCGGTTACAGGTGCTGTCTCGCGCCATTGAACAAAGCCCTGTTTCTGTTGTGATCACAGATATTGAAGGCAATATTCAGTTTGTGAATCCAAAATTTGAAGCTGTATCCGGCTACTCCAGTGAGGAGGCGATCGGCAATAATCCGCGAATCGTCAAGTCTGGACTCAACTCACCGCAACTTTATGAAGAACTTTGGGACACCATCACCGCTGGAGAGACCTGGCATGGTGAGCTTGTTAATAAAAGAAAAAATGGAGACCTCTTCTGGGAGTCCATGTCGATCTCACCCATAACCAATCATCAAGGAGATATCACCCACTTTGTGGCTGTTAAAGAAGATATACAGCTGCGTAAAGAACTTGAGGAAAGCCGCCGTATCGCATCAGTCGTATTCGAAAGTGCAGGCGAAGCTATTATGGTAACAGATACCCAACACAGGGTACTTAAGGTCAACTCAAGCTTTACTGCGATCACCGGTTATCACGAGGCCGAAATTCTAGGGGTAGCTTCTGACATACTAAATTCAACCAAGCAGGATATTCACCTGTTCTCTGAACTTTCCAACCTGGTAGGAAAAGACGGAAAGTGGCAGGGAGAGGTCTGGGGGCAACGCAAGAGCGGTGAATCTTTTCCCGCCTGGCTAGTGATTACTCAATCAAAAGACAGCGCCAACCAGGTGACCGGTTATGTGACCATTTTCAACGACATCACCAACCGCAAACAGTTTGAAGACAAGATCTGGCATCAAGCCAATTTCGATTCTTTGACAAACCTGCCAAACCGAACTCTGTTCCAGGATCGTCTTAATCAGGCCATCACCCAAGCGACACGGAACAGAAAAAAGGCCGCTCTGCTATTTATTGATCTTGATCGTTTTAAGCATATCAATGACAAATTTGGTCACGAAGCCGGAGATCGATTATTACAGGATACCGCCAGACGCCTGGAAGATTGCGTGCGTGCTGAGGATACAGTAGCTCGCTTTGGCGGTGACGAGTTTACCGTCATTCTGCAGGAGCTAGAACTGGCCAGTGATGTCAAGCCAGTTGCCGGCAAGCTACTGGAATGCTTAAAAAAACCCTTTATTCTTGGCGACCAGAAAGGCCGCATCTCCGGCAGCATAGGCATCGCCATCTACCCTGACGATGGTACCCGTGTAGATCTGTTATTGAAAAACGCTGATATTGCAATGTACCGTGCCAAAATTGCTGGCCATAACTGCTTCCGTTATTATGCACCAGCAATGAGCCAGGAGGATCAGGAGAGGTACGATTTTGAACTTTCCCTACGTGAGGCGCTGGAAAACGAACGCTTTGAAATATTTTACCAGCCGATAATTAGCCTGACAAAAAATACCGGGCTGGGGGTCGAAGCGCTACTGCGTTGGCACCACCCCCAAAAAGGTCTACTCAAGGCTATTGATTTCATCTCCTTCGCAGAAGAAACTGGCATCATGCCAGCTCTTGGTGAATGGGTCTTAGACCAGGGTGCCCGACAGATGAAAGAGTGGATTAACCAGGGGTTGCCGCTTCACTGGTTATCGATCAATGTATCAGCTTCTCAATTTAAACAGCCCGAGAGCATACAGAATTTTAATCGCATTTTCGCTGATACAAAATTACCGTGCGAACAACTGGTATTGGAGATTACAGCAGACACCTTTAAACACAGGGATCAGAAAACATGGGATAGGCTGCAGGAGTTCAACAAGTCGAATATCTGTATCGCGCTAGACAATTTTGGTATTGGCTACTCTTCATTAACCGACCTGAAAACTTTGCCTGTCAAAATGATCAAGATGGACCGATCCTTTGTACAGGACGCAACAGATGATCCCAACAGTGCAGCAATTATAAACGCCATCCTGGCGATGGCGAATCAGCTGGGCATTGAGGTGATTGCTACAGGTGTCGAAACCCAAGCACAGTTATCTTTTTTGAAGCACCTTAATTGTAAATTTGCGCAGGGGTTTTTCTGGGGGCAAGCGATGACGGCCCAGGAGTTTGAACGTTGGTTACGAAACTTAAACAACACACCCTCACCCTAGCCTGTCCAGGCATAGCCACTGATATCACATCATCTGCCTACGCCTTGCACCCAGCATCCCCAGCAAACCCAGGCCAAACAATGAAAGAGAGCCAGACACAGGAACTGAACCACCAGGAGGATCAACCTCTACCCAGTCATTCGCACAACCCATCGTCCAATGCGCCATAAATGGACCTGTTAAATACTGCGCATCAAGAATACTGATCGGGATGCTGGCCTCCATAAAGTAGTGGTCCCCGCCGAGTACCCCGACAACAGCATTCATCGGTGAATGAGCAAACCCTCCATTACCAAGCTTCGTTCCAGCCTGTATTGAAGTGGGGTGTTCATTCGCATAATCTGTGGTTGGGTTGGGGTTATGATCATCAGGAGCATCCCAGATCCCGACATTCCATTCATCAACCTGATAAATCTCTCCGGCTAGGCCAATTCCCTCAGAATCACCTCGCGTCACAAGCCCATATTCATATGTTCCATCCAGACCAAAATCCAGTGCGATATCGCCCCAGCGCCAACCAGTGGCATCGGGATTACGCCCGGTTATAACGGCAACATAGATATTCAAGCTATCTTTTTTTACATATATAGCTTCGGCATCAAAGGCTTGGCCACCGTAGCCCGGATTAAGGTAATCTCCACTGCCACCGCTTTGATCGTCAACCATATATTTCACTGAAGGATCATTTGGTATCCAGTCATCTGCACTACCCACGCCATTTAACGTAATCCAGTCTGCCCAGCCACCATCAATTGTGATTGCTTGAGTACCCGCAGAACAGGTTAAAGCAAAAATAGTTGCTAATAGTTTATTTCCTGGCCTCATCTGTCTTCCCTTCGCTTTTTTATATTCCAGATTTAAAATCAATATGCTTAAATCTTTATTTAGCAATCATCATGCCAATCATAAAACCCCTTTTATTCCCTCATATTTCATCTACAATTGACTTAAACAACTGACAGATCTGTCAGCATGACTGCCATTCAGGACAGTCATGCTGCACTAAACTGACAGCCACCTGGAAAAACAGCACCGATAACACTGAATGAATAACAAAATATTTAACCTGAAATCTCTACTTGAGACACACGACCAGCCGTTCAAGGTGATTGACCTCTCTCTAAATGTGGTCGCTGTTAACCAGGCATGGGAGCGCTATTTCGGACTTGATCGCTCCGAATGCATTGGGCAACCCTGCTGTCTGGATAACAGTGAATGCCGACATAATAAATTGGCTCAATCGCTTGAGCCCTACGCGGGGCACTATCCTCACAAACTATCAGGTGGCAAACAAACCAATTTACGTGTTCGAGGCTACCCACTCATCGATGCAGATGGTTCACTTTACATAGGCGAATCAGTTATTCCCGCACCCTACACCTCCAGCCAATCAGAGCCGACACGGATGCTGGGTAGATCAGCGGTATTCAACTCGCTCGAAACAACCCTTAAAAAAGCGGCCAATACGCTAACCCCGGCATTGTTATTGGGTGAAACGGGAACCGGGAAGGAACTTGCGGCTGAGTTTATCCATCAGCATTCAGACAGGGCAAAGGGAGAACTTGTAGTAGTAGACTGCACCAGCCTCGGTGAAGAGCTGTTCGAAAGTGAGCTATTTGGCCATGAAAAAGGTGCTTTTACCGGTGCTGCGGGTATCAAAAAAGGGCTTTTTCAGCTGGCTCATCAAGGCACTCTGTTTTTTGATGAGATTGGAGAGCTACCACTTTCCCAGCAGCCTAAACTACTGCGGGCATTGGAAAGCGGCCAGTTTCGGCGCGTTGGTGGAACAACCACGCATCATTCAGATGTTCGTATCATCTGTGCAACACACAGAGATCTTGCTAAAATGGTTGCTCAGGGGCAGTTTAGAGAAGATCTTTATTACCGTTTATCTGTTTTTCCTGTCTCGATACCCCCTTTGAGGGATCGCCGAGAAGATATCCCGCTGTTGTGTGATCACCTATTAAATCAGATAAGCAAAGCTAACCATTGCGCTTTCAAACTAAACAAGCAAGCCTTGATCAAATTAATGCAACATAGCTGGCCAGGCAATATTCGGGAACTCAGAAATATTATGCAACTGGCTGCGGCACTGTGCGACAACCAGTGCATTGATGATGCTGACATTCAGATTCAGCCTACTATTTCGGATAGATCAATAACTATCTGCGAACAATCAGTCTTAACATCAACGACCCAATCAAACACAGACCAGTTAAACCCCCTCGAACAGGTTGAAGCTGATTTTATCTCCGGGCTGATAGCAAAACTTGACGGCCACCGCAAAGCGGTTGCCAAAGAGATGAATATTAGCGAGCGAACGCTCTACCGAAAACTTAAGCGCTACAACCTCAACAAGGTCTCACACTAGCTATGGAGATGGAACCACACCTCATAAACTGGACGCTCAAAAGCATTAGCAACCCATTAGATGCCTTTTTGCCCCCCGCAGAGATGCGCCAGTCGATCAGCACCATCAAAGAACTCCCGCCCCTTCCAGAGGTTGGGCGCCGGGTAATGTCACTTGCGTCAGACCCACTTTCTGATGCTAAAAAACTAGCTGAAGTTATCGAGCTTGACCCGCTCCTTACCACTCAGGTAATCCGCTGGGCAGGTTCTGCCCTTTATGGCTATCGAGGAAAAATATACTCTGTTCAGGATGCCATCAGCCGGGTACTTGGCTACGACTATGTTTTAAATCTGGTCATGGGGCTAACCGCCTTGTCACCATTAAAAACCCCTCAGGAGGGGCCTTTGGGGTCGACGGAGCAGTGGCGTCATGCACTGGCCAGCAGCCATCTAATGTTGAAATTAAGCCAGAACATACCCCTAGAGCGTCGCCCTGATCCTAAAAAAATCCAGCTGGCTGCACTACTGCATAATATTGGTTTCCTGTTGCTGGGGCATCAATTTCCGGATGAGTTTCATTATCTTGACAAACTCACAAGGGCAAATCCTGGCTTACCTGTTATTCGAATAGAAAATTTCGCCTTCGGAACCGATCACTCCCAGCTAGGAGGCTGGTTGATGCGCACCTGGTCAATGCCTAAACCCGTCATTGATGTTATCCATCATCATCATAACCCCAGTTATCGGGGTGATAACCATATCCTCAACCTTCTGACCTACCTAAATGATACGCTGCTTGGCAGAATAGGAATTGGAGACGCAACTTCCCAGGATTACCCCTCAACTGTTTTTGAGCAGCTACACCTTTCGGAGATAAAAACTGAAAACCTGCTTGATGACCTGAGTGATAATCTTCAGGCCATTGAATCGATGGCAGAAACACTTGCCTCCTAATCTATCCAGAGCAATTACTATTAATCAGCTCTTCATAATCCAGGCTAATCACTAACCAGCCTGCCTCAGGCTTCACTGGTTTTTCCTCCGTAATGATATGTAACTTGTCGGCTAATGTGCTCATACGGATTGTTGCTCCCTGCTTTAATAAGGGGGGTTCTTTTTAAGAAAAATCATGCAGTTACTAGTTTTTAATCATAAACAACCAAGAGTCGCTAGCATTCTGGATGACTATCGGAAAGGTAAACGATCAGAACTAATCAGGCTCAAGCTCCTGCCAACGTCGATAAGCTTTTTCCAGCTGCTCCTGAATTGAGGATAACTGCTCCAGCAGTTGCGCGACCTTAGAATGCTCCTGTTGATAAAAATTCGGGGCGCTCGACAAGTTCTCAAGGTTAGACTGCTTCTCTTCCAGCGCTTCTATCAGCACAGGCAACTGTTCCAGCTCACGCTGAGCTTTATAGGATAATTTTTTGACTTTGACCTTTTCTTTAGATTTTTGTACTGCCGTTGAATCAGAGGGTAGTTTTTCAGGAAAGCTCGGCTGGTCTTTAATGCCTAAAACACCGCCCTTGTCAGCCCAGTCGCTATAACCTCCAATATGTTCCTCAACCGCGCCGTCACCGGGCAGCACAAGGATACTGGTCACTACGTTGTCCATAAATTTTCGATCATGGCTAACCAGCAACAATGTACCCTTGAATTCAAGAAGTATCTCTTCCAGCAGCTCCAGGGTCTCAATATCCAGATCATTGGTAGGCTCATCCAACACCAGCAGATTCGCAGGTTTGCTAAACAGCTTGGCCAGTATCGCGCGATTCTGCTCTCCACCCGATAACGCTTTGACCGGCATTCTTATTCGATCCGGCGAAAACAGAAAATCGCCCAGGTAGCTCACCGCATGACGGTTTTTGCCATTAATTTCGATATATTCACGTCCACCACAGATATTCTCCAGAAGACTCTTTCCCGGGTCCAGATGTTCACGCAACTGATCGAAATAGGCCAGCTGTAAACCCGTCCCGCGCTTCACCTCACCCTGATCCGGCTTAAGATCTCCCAGAATAATTTTCAACAGGGTCGATTTACCCGCACCATTGGCACCTACTATACCAATACGGTCTCCGCGCATAATGAGCGTTGAGAAATCTTTTATTACCGTCTTGTCGCCAAAATGATGACTCACCTCTTTAAGTTCGGTCACCAGTTTTCCGGAGCGGTCAGCCTGTTCCAGATTAAAATTAGCCCGGCCTGTTCGTTCCCGGCGCTCAACTCTTTCCTGGCGCATCGCTTGTAGTGATCTAACTCGGCCCTCGTTGCGGGTCCGCCTTGCCTTGATGCCCTGACGAATCCACACCTCCTCCTCAGCCAGCTTTTTATCAAACAGAGCGGCGGCTTTTTGTTCCGCCGCCAGCTGGTCCTCTCTGAACTGGAGAAAACCCTGATACCCCTCTTCCAAAACTGTCAAATCTCCTCTGTCCAGTTCGGCAATATGTGTGGCCACTTTCCCTAAAAATGCCCGGTCATGGGTAACAAACACCAGGGCACCGGTAAAATTTTTGCACAGTTCCTCAAGCCATTCGATAGAGGGGATATCCAGATGGTTGGTGGGTTCATCTAGAAGTAAAATTTGCGGCTCCTGAACCAGGGCACAGGCCAGTGCCACCCTCCTACGCCAACCGCCAGAGAGTGATTGCATCAGCGCTTCAGCCGGTAGCTCCAGATGGCTCAGAACAGTATCCACTTTTTGCTGAACCGACCAACCATCCAGCGCCTCAAGCTGCTGCTGCACCCGTGCCAGCTCTTTTAGATCAGCATCCAGACCGCACTCTGTCAGTTGATGATATCGACTCAGCAGATGCCCCACCTGAGGCAAGCTCGAAGCCACTCGATCATACACGCTCTGTTCGTCTGCTTCGGGCAGGTTCTGATCAAGCCAGGCCAGTTTAATACCTGGGCGCAGCCAGCGCTCCCCACTATCCGCGCTCACCTGGCCGGTAATCACCTTTAGCAGGGTGCTTTTACCCTCGCCATTGCGACCCAGCAGACCGATACGAACCCCTTTGTGAAGATTCAGACTGACTTTGTCCAGCAGTACTTGAGTACCATAATGCAGTTCAATATTGTTGAGTTTTAACCAGGGCATAAGAAAGCACAATTAACGTCAGTGCCAGACTGACTGAGTTTATTTATGGGGAAAGGCGAGCACCAGACACGGAGACTGCCTTCTGATAAAGGATTGGCCTGGGCCAATGACGATGGGCTACACAGTAGCGGTATTAACTGCATCCCGCAAGCGACAAACAGTTCAATCGACCGCTCACTGCTGCCCATAACCACTAAATTTTTTAATCACCTGCTTCATCTCATCCGCGCCTAAAATAGTGGTGCCACCTATTTTAAGCACCTCGCAATACTGAGCGGCCAGATTTTCAACCTCCTCTGCCAGGGCCAGTGCTTGCGCAGGCGTATCTGCCAGCGTGATACTGCCATGGTGGGCTAGCAAACAGGCTTGACGCTGCTGGAGCGCCACCAGTGCATTGCTTGCCAACTCCGGGCTACCAAAGATCGCATATTTGGCGCAACGAATATTATCCCCACCGGCCACTGCCACCATATAATGGAAGGCAGGAATCTCTCGATTGGTGCAGGCAAGCGCCGTTGCATGCAGGGAATGTGTGTGGACAATCGCACCAACCTCTGGTCTTTCCCGATAAATATCACAGTGAAACTGCCATTCGCTGGAGGGCTTAAGGACGCCGCTGAGAACCGTTCCGCCAAGGTTCAGCTCTACAATATCTGCCACTTTAAGGTTTTTATAAGCAACCCCGGTAGGTGTCACCAGAGCACCGCGTTGGCTCCTGGCACTGACATTCCCTGAATTGCCCACACTCAGCCCACTACAATTGAGCTCGATGGCCGCTGCTATTATCTGTTCACGTAGAGCCTGCTCGGGCATCGGTTTAGTCATCTGACTCATCCTGCACTGTCTGGCGCAAACGCATCAGATCGCTCAGCTCCGCCTTAAATAGCCCTTTTTCGGTGATCAACCCTGTCACCAGCCGCGCAGGGGTCACATCAAATGCGTAGTTGGCTGCGGGAGTTGATTCGGGTGCGATACGAACTTGCTGCAGCGCTCCATTGCAGAGCCCCTGCACTTGGGTTATCTCACTCGCATCCCTGAGTTCAATGGGGATATCATTGACGCCATCCTGTAACGTCCAATCGATCGTTGATACCGGCAAAGCAACATAAAAAGGCACGTTGTTATCCTGGGCCGCAAGCGCCTTAAGGTAGGTGCCGATTTTATTACACACGTCACCCTGGGCCGTTGTCCGATCACTACCGACCAAACACAGATCAACCATGCCATGCTGCATCAGATGGCCACCGGTATTATCACAGATCAGGGTATGATCTATCCCTTCGTGCATCAGCTCCCAGGCGGTCAGGCTTGCACCCTGATTGCGCGGCCGGGTCTCATCAACCCAGACATGCAGAGGAATACCCCGCTCACGCGCCCTGTATATGGGCGCAAGTGCTGTCCCCCAATCCAGCGTTGCCAGCCATCCAGCATTGCAATGGGTCAGGATGTTAAGCGGGCCTTCAGTCTTTTTTTTCCGGTAAATATCTTCAAGAATTAACGATCCCTGTTCGCCAATCATTTTGCAGGCCTGCACATCCTCCTCACAGATGCGTGCGGCTTCACGCCATGCAAACTCTGCCCAATCAGCTTCCGGCAGAGAGTTCAGCTGACGATTAACCCTGTCCAGGGCCCATTTGAGATTGATCGCCGTAGGCCGGGTAGCCATCAGCTTTTCGCTCGCCTCCTGCCGATAGGCGCTGGAGGCATCATGCTGTAGTGCAAAAGCCAGCCCGTAGGCTGCACTTGCCCCGATCAGGGGGGCACCCCTGACCTGCATGGTAACAATCGCATGGCATACATCCTCCAAAGATCTCAGCGTAACAATCTCAAAATGATGCGGCAGTTGCGTTTGATCAATGATCAAAACCTCTGCGCCTGAGTGATTCACCCAGAGGGTGCGATAGTGGTTACCCTCAACCTTCATCTCAAAAAACTCCTGACCCAAATTATCATGCCTGTGAACTTACCACAGCTTAAGCCTAAAATCCTCAGTTGAGCGGTCTAAGAGATATAGCGGTGTGAACAGGCATGGTGTGATACCGACCAACTGTAGGTTTTAGGAGATGGTAACACTGCTAATCACGATGGATCTGTTCAGCATAAGGGAGGTTATTGGATGAGTGCTGCTATCTGCTTTATCTTATCCCATCAGCAGCGCTTGCTCGCGGGACTGGGCGATCTCGCGCATCAGAGTTTCCGGATTACCTGCTTTTTCAGGAAGGTTATCAGAATGATGCGTCGGAAATGGTCTGATATCTGAAGCGGGATATAGATAACGATCCCGTTCATTATAGAGACTATTAAGCAGGTTAAAACTATGCGGGCTATTTTGTTGAAGCGCCCTGTTGAGAGAGGTGTCCAGATGAAAAGTGGGCACCGCGACCGGGTGCTGCTTAGCGGCCACCCCGCCATCATATTCAGCTTGTGGCGGCTGCGCATATAGCCCCTCAGACAGCAGGCTCAACATCAAGGCAAAACGCGCACCATCTGCTTTTTGAACAGCACTGTTAAGTGGTAGGGCAAGGTTGGATGCCAGTATTTCTATTGTATGGCTTTGCATATTGAGTCCGATAAACCTGGAGAGCTGTCAGGGTTATCGGCACCATCACCTCTAACTTGAGCGGAGTCCAAGCGCAGCACTAGATTGTGCTTGGACTGCTTACAAGCTTGCAGTTGTATTAACCCATTCATCTTTACATAGCGACATAACGGCCAACTTAGATTTTTGGCCAACAAATATTCCTCATCATCACCTGCATTTGCTAAAATCACAGCCTAGGTATTCAGGATAATGTTCATGACGAAAGTTAAAATTAACAAGGTTGACCTGGCGGTTGCAGGTTTATTCAGACGGCTCGCTGCTGC
>CAYYRK010000016.1:25343-27367 GCA_964473915.1 uncultured Pseudomonadales bacterium | reverse complement strand
TAGAATGGAGCGGTCAACTGAGGAATCTAGGTTTAAGGGTTTGCCAGGTGTTGAATCCAGGGCAATAGGTCGCTTGCTCGCATCCCTCGCTCACCATCAATAGCGGCCCTGTCTGCCGCCCCAGCATGCAAACAAACGCCGATTCTAGCAGCATCATGGGGTGTAAAGCCCTGGGCTAACACAGCCCCCAATATGCCGCTGAGAATATCACCCATACCCCCGGTGGCCATTCCAGGATTGCCCGCAGAACAAAGATCAAACGGTGACTTCTGATCGTGACAGATCAGGGTGCCAGCTCCCTTGAGTACCACCGTAGCATTCAATTTTTTCTGCAGCGCCCGAGCTGCATCAAAGCGATTACGTTGAATAGTATGGGATGAGGTTCCCAGCAGGCGGGCAGCCTCACCAGGATGAGGTGTTATTATCCAATTGCCATTTTGCGGCAGGGTAAAGTGGCCACTGCAAAGCAGATTAAGAGCATCCGCGTCAACGACCAACGGCTGACCACTGGCCAGCGCCTCACGCAGTAACTGCTCAGACCAGGCATCGGTGCCCAGACCAGGGCCGATCACCAAAACGCTGGCTCGCTTTAAGGGGGCAGCTATGTCATGTCCGTTATCGACGCCCAGAGTCATGATTTCCGGGCAGCGCACCAGTGCAGCCTGTACATGTTCAGGACGGGTAGCCAGGCTAACCAGGCCGGCTCCGGCCCGGCTTGCGGCCTCAGCGGCCATGATCGCCGCCCCCCCCATACCAATATTGCCACCCAACACCAGCACATGCCCGAACAGCCCTTTGTGCGCAGATCTTGAGCGAGGTATCAGATACTGCTCTGACAGCCGTAAATCAATACGTTGCGCCGAATGTTCAATAGAGCTAAAGATCTCTTCCGGGACGGCCAGGTCGTCAAACTCCAGCACACCGCAATAACCGGGCCCATCGCCTGTCAGCAGCCCCTGTTTCAAACCGATAAAAGAGACAGTGAGATCAGCCCTGACCACTTCACCCAGGATCGCACCGGTATCGCTACATAATCCCGAGGGGATATCCAGGGCCACAGTAGCAGCGGGGTATAGATTTATCTGTTGGATCGCTTGCGTAAAAGGTTCCCGAACATCTCCGGCCAGGCCTGTCCCCAGCAGTGCATCAACCAACAATTGGCCTTTAATAGAGGTTGTCACAGACCAGGGTGTTAATTGAACGCCTTCATCCTGAGCCCAGTTTTTGGCCAGTAGTGCATCACCCTTAAGTTTTTTTGTATCCCCCACCTGAATAAGCTGCACGGACAAACCTCTTCGCTTTGCCAATCCGGCCAGGACGTAACCATCACCACCGTTATTGCCGGTGCCGCACCAGACGCTCAGGCTTGGGGTATCGGGCCAATGGGTCAGCAGTTTGTCCAATGCAGTCTGCGCAGCCCGACGCATCAAAGTTATTCCGCGAATTCCGTGTTGATGGATGGCACAATGATCCAGCGCTCGAGTCTGTTCGGCGCGGTACAGATGGCTGGGTAACCGAGAATCAACTGTCATGAATAATCACACTCTTTGCATTCAGTTAGCGTTTACAGTGGGTTATTATGGCATAGCCCAATAGTTTTGGGTTAGGCGATAAACCTAGAGGGCTACCAAACTTAGGATTAAGCTACTGCGAAAAAACTGAGGTTGGCAAGGTTTCCCCCCGACTATTCTCGTTAAATAACGGGGTTTTCACTCAACCCGTTGAAAATTGGCCGCGAGCTTTAAGAAACCCCTATGCACTCCAGCACTTTTTTCGCACCTAACTGCATTTTCCGGGATAAATTTGAGAGATGAGCAGAGGTTTTTTATGGCTAATCCAGGTCGATTGGATCTAAGTAATCCCACCGAACGACAGCAGGCGATGGAATTAATCAAAGAGTGGGCCGGCGAACTGGGCTTTCAGGATGTGGGGGTCGCAGGCATAGATCTAACCGTGCAGGCTCAGCATCTGAAAGAGTGGCTGGCTAACGGCTTTCACGGTGAGATGGGTTATATGGAAAGCCA
>CAYYRK010000016.1:0-25243 GCA_964473915.1 uncultured Pseudomonadales bacterium | reverse complement strand
GAGCAGTCTGGAATGGGATGGATTGGCAAAAACACTATGCTGATCAACCGCCGGGCTGGGTCCTGGTTCTTTCTCGGGGAAATATATACTGACCTGCCGCTGGCCACCCCCGTTACAACAGCTAAAAATCACTGCGGAAGCTGTAGAGCCTGTTTGGACAGCTGCCCAACGGGGGCATTTGTCGAACCCTATGTGCTGGATGCGCGTCGTTGCATCTCCTATCTAACTATCGAATTTAAAGGCAGCATTCCACTGGAGCTGCGGCCTCTGATGGGGAACCGTATTTTTGGTTGTGATGATTGCCAGCAGGCCTGCCCCTGGAACCGGTTTGCAAAGCTGACTACGGAACCGGACTTTCTGCCCAGGAATGGGCTGGACAAGGCGCAGCTGGTGAGCCTTTTTTCCTGGACTGAGACAGAGTTTCTAACACGAACACAGGGCTCTCCTATCCGCAGAACAGGTTACGAATGCTGGTTAAGAAATATTGCCATAGCACTGGGAAACGCGCCCTCCTCAATTGAGGTACTTGAGGCGTTACGCTTGAGATCGAACGACCCATCAGTGGTAGTTCGCGAACACGTTGAATGGGCATTGGCGCAACATCAGCACACGTCATGAAACTACCCCTATGGAGTACATCTGGCCATTCTATGACATCTGGAAAAAATGTTGCCTATAGTGGTGAAGCTCCATGATTGAATCTTTGATATCATCCATAGCCAGGTGAGCACCCTGTTTTTGTACGCCAGCCAGGACATCAGGACGCCAGCGTTTTGCCAGCTCCTTGATAGTACTAACATCCAGGTTACGGTAGTGAAAAAAACGTTCCAATTCTGGCATGTGGCGAGCCAGAAACCGTCGATCCTGACAGATACTATTGCCGCACATAGGGGACCGGCTGGCCATGATATGCTCGCTCAGGAAAGCCAGCGTTTCAGAGGCAGCCTGTGCCATGGTTACCCTGCTTTCCAAAACCCTCTCAGTCAACCCTGACTGACCATGCTGCCGGGTATTCCATTCATCCATTGCCCCCATGATCTCTTCAGGCTGGTGAATGGCTAGCGTTGGACCTTCAGCAATAACCTGCAGATCCGAATTGGTGACTAGGGTAGCGATCTCGATTATGGTATCTTGGTCAGGGTCTAAACCGGTCATTTCCAGATCGATCCAGATTAAATTGTGATTTGAAGACATTTTTAGATCCATATGTGAAGTTGATTTTTCTTAAATAAACAGGATGGCTTGGCGCATACTAGTGTAGCCCGAATTGAGCAGATGACCAAAAGACACTTATCCCGGCGCCAACAATGGCGCATAAAAAAAATTCAGGAAGAGAGAGAAGCTCGGGCCACTCGGCGCGACGCCAACCAGAGTATTGCAGACGATACTGCTCTGGGTCCCGAGCAATCCGGGTTAGTTACAGCGCACTATGGGACTCAGCTTGAAGTTGAGGCTCTTGAGGGTGGCCAGACTGGACAGAGCTTTCGCTGTCATTTTCGGGCGAATCTAGAGCAGATAGTTACCGGTGACCGGGTAGCGTGGCGGAGCAGCCAGGACGGCCTGGGCGTGGTCGTGGCAAGGATGACGCGCAACAGCGAATTATCACGGCCGGATATCCACGGGAATTTACGCGCCATTGCGGCCAATGTGGATCGGATCTTTGTGGTTATTGCACCCGAACCAGTCACGCCTGTAGTGGTGGTTGATCGCTATCTGGTGGCCGCAGAAACTGTTCAGATCCCTGCCATTCTGCTCATCAACAAGTCTGATAAGCTTGCGGGGCAACAGGGTGAGCGCCTTGACGCCATGGCAAATCTCTATGAGTCGATCGGCTACCAGGTTATTAAGACATCCACCATCAACACTACAGGGTTGAGCGAACTTTATCGCGAACTTGAAGGTCACACCAGTATTTTTGTCGGCCAGTCCGGGGTAGGCAAATCATCGCTGGTTAACGCACTGCTTCCCGGTACTGGGCTTGCGGTCTCAGCAGTATCAGCAGCAACCGGAAAAGGTGTACATACGACAACAACCGCACGGCTGTTTCATCTGCCGGAGAACGGGGATGTAGTGGATTCACCAGGCATCCGGGAGTTTGGATTGTGGCATATTGATTCATGGCAGTTGCTGGAAGGCTTCCGCGAATTTCGCCCCTATATTGGCAGGTGCCGTTTTCGTGACTGCCGCCACCACAGCGAACCGGACTGCGCCTTAAAAAAGGCGGTGGCCAAAGGCGAAATAACCACTCAACGCATCAAAAGCTATGAGCAAATATTGACGACCCTTTAAAATGAAAAGTCCTCAGATTAGTCGCTACAAGGGCTTAACGGCCACGCAACGCACCTAAGAATACTCCACCTGGCGCGCCACAACCCCTTGAAGGGGGTCCGCGTGGCGTGCAGTCTCGCCTTGCCCTGTGCCGCCACAAACGCACACCCTGGCCTGTCCAGCTGAGGATTCTAGGTTAATTGCGATGAGGTTCGGCGCAATGGGTTTGAGCTCTCCCCGCCTGAAGGGTAGCCAGCCATTAATTTATTCATATCTTTTTTATAAGTGCGCTGTATAATGGCGCCCTCGCGGGAAAAGCCGCTTCTTTCATAGGCGGAGACCGACGGCGATGTCCTTTGTTTTTAGGGCGCGGAATGTATAGTAGAGCCTAACTTTACAAACACAGACAACTAGATTTATACGGGGCAGACACTATGCCAAAGTTAAGTAGCAGTGCAGCAAACGGCCCATCATTAAAAAACTTCACACCCTACAAAGAAAAAAAGGGTGAGGAGTATATGAACAAAACGCAGCTGCAGCATTTCAAAGATATTATTCTTTCCTGGAAGCAGGAGTTGGCAGATGAAGCCGATCGCACTAAGGCTCATCTCAAAGAGGAGGCAAATAATCACGCAGACCCCAATGACCGGGCTAGCCAGGAAGAGGAGTTTAGCCTGGAGCTACGGACACGGGACCGTGAGCGAAAGTTAACCAAAAAATTGAACGAAGCACTTGATCGTATCGAGCATGAAGATTATGGCTATTGCAGCTCCTGCGGCGTAGATATAGGATTGCGACGGCTAGAAGCTCGAGCCACTGCAACGCTCTGTATCGATTGCAAAACGCTGGACGAAATCAAGGAACGCTCCTTCGGCGGATGACAAGCCCTTGCCCATCGAGCAAGAATACCGGGGGCGCTTTGCGCCCTCCCCTACAGGCCCGCTTCATTTAGGGTCTCTCGTTGCAGCACTTGCCAGCTATCTAGATGCCAGAGCGCACCGGGGGTGCTGGCTAGTCAGAATAGAAGATATTGATCCTCCCAGAGAGCTGCCAGGTTCCGCATCACAGATCATCCAGACTCTTCAGGCACATGGCTTGGTGCCCGATGAACCGGTTCTCTATCAAAGCAGCCGAATTAAGGCCTACCAGACCTGCATCGCAACGCTTCGGCAGCAGGGTCATCTCTTCGCTTGTAGCTGTTCTCGCCATCAGCTTCGACACCACCCCGTTTATCCCGGAACCTGTCGCAACACCGCGATAACAGATTCTGAAACCGCACTAAGGCTAAGGGTGGATGAGCGCAGCATCATCCTGGATGACCTGATCCAAGGTCGTCAGAACTGGCCAATAAGCACCTGCGTGGGCGATTTTGTGATTCGACGTAGAGATAAGCTGTTCGCTTATCAGCTTGCAGTGACGATTGATGACGCCTTCCAGGGGATTACCCGAGTGGTACGAGGCTGCGACCTGCTTGACTCAACGGCACGGCAAGTTTACCTACAGCAATTGCTAGGATTTCCCACACCTGACTACGCCCATCTCCCAGTTCTTGTTAATGCTCAGGGTCGCAAACTCAGCAAACAAACCGGAGCTACGCCTGTAGATGATGCCCGCCCCGAACAGAACCTGTGGAACGCTTTGTGCGTGTTGGGCCAAAATCCTCCAAATGGGATACATCTTGCCGGAGTGGTTGAAATACTGAGCTGGGCTAGAGATAACTGGAATCTCAGCCACTTACCTGCCAGCCCTGAAATTACTATGCATTAATCCTGGCGTAGAGACTGGGCTCTTTTTTGCATTAAGCGCAAGAGTTATCTATGATGGTGGCCAGCTCGAAGCTGGGATAATACAGCTAGGCAGACTAAACGTATAGCCGAGGAAATGATGCTTGATACTTCAATCAATCTGGAAACAGAACACGGCTCTGCAATAAAAGACCTCGCCGGTCAGTGCAAAGCTATCCACATGATTCGCAGTCATATTGAGCAGGTTGCACCAACTGATTGTGCCGTGCTGCTCGTGGGAGAAGCCGGTGTAGGCAAAAGCCTGATTGCCAGAAGAATTTATGGACTGAGCCTGAGGAATAAACGGCCGCTGATCTACCTGAGCTGTGCCACCGACCTCGAGGCCAGCATAGAATCCGGACTTTTTGGCATGCATAAAAAAGCTCTGGCCGGACAGGGGCGGATGTCATTGGATCACCTACGTGAGTTGAGTGGTTCCACCCTTTTGCTGGACCAGATTGATGCGTTAACATCAGAGCGACAGGCTCGCCTTCTTGAGGCGCTGGAGATCATTGAACGGCAGGTAAATAATCAGGGTCGCCCGGAAATTGATCTTAGGCTGATAATCACTGCAGGACGGGACCTTAAAGAGCTGGTTGAGAAAAAACAGTTCAACGAGCGGCTCTACTACCATTTAAGCGTGTTAACTATTCGTATTCCGCCACTCAGAGAGCGCGGCAAAGATGTTCTGAAAATTTCTCGTGACCTATTACAGGAGATGGCAAAACGATATAACAAAGGTCTGCTCGGATTTTCAGAATGCGCCACCAACGCAATAGAGGGTTGTCAGTGGCCGGGAAATTACAGAGAGCTTCGCAATGCCATCAAGCGGGCCGTGGTTATTTCCGACTCAAAAAATATTACAGCACAGATGCTGATGCTAGACCAAAATACGGTTGAGCTAAATAATGACACCCAACCAACGGGGAGAAACGAAAAGCTCACTGAGCCAGACACCACGGAAGTGAGCGAAGACCTGTCCCTGGAGGATTATTTTCAGCACTTTGTGCTTGAGCATCAAGATAGCATGAACGAAACAGAGCTGGCTCAAAAACTGGGGATCAGCCGAAAATGCTTATGGGAACGTCGACAAAAATGCGGTATTCCTAAACGGAAGGGTGTCGTACGGTCTGATTAAACCCACCCGCCTGTTACACATCAACCCGCAAACGCCCAGCATGCGTTACGCATCGTAATTCAGCCTGCGAATAATTGAAACACTTTCTGGCTCGCGACTTGAAAACCAATTAACCCGCATTAAATGTGTGGATATTGGTTGCAAAAGCAATTTTATCTTATTAAGATAGTATCAGCTTGTGACCGATTATAAATAGGTAGTTATAATAATAATTATAAAATTACACGGGGGGGGGGAATCGGTCAACTACTCCTAAAAAAAACAATCTAAAAAATAGGAGAGTAGGCAAGCTTATTCTTGAATATGAGGCTTTTTTTTGCAGCGTGTTGGATATCGAAATTTTAATGGTTCTTCATATAAGCGACCATTATCATAAAATAGTAAGGGTATTAGAGACTGCTGCACCTCATATCATTTTTATTTTCTGCCCAGACTCCTGAGCATTCTATCTTTTCATCCCTAATTTTAAACTCTATCCATCTACTAACTTAGGCGCTAGAATACGCTTGGGTTTTTTAGTTGCCGGCTAGAGGCGCCTGGGAAGATTTTTTCTATATGGCCGATCACCGATGCCGGCAACAATTTTAGCTGGCTAAACATGCCATTTTACCATCAAGCTTCAGGGCAGGCATAAGCCGTTCTCCCAGAAAGGATCTGAATGACACTCAAGCGTACCTCAGCAACCAATTACGGCATTGATGCAAAATATCTCTGCCCTCATGCGGTCAAGGTAGTTAGAACGCTGCTAGAAGCCGGATTTAAAGCCTATCTAGTAGGCGGATGTGTTCGTGATATGTTGCTGGGACTGGCCCCCAAAGATTTTGACGTATCGACCGACGCCCGGCCAGAAGATGTCATTACACTTTTTCGTAGGGCTCGCATTATCGGGCGCCGATTCAAAATAGTACATGTCCGTTTTGGCCGTGAAGTCATTGAGGTGACAACCTTCCGGGGGCATCATAGCGAGGATCATCCGCACGCAGTGGCCAGCCCCACTGGACAGCTATTAAGAGATAATGTATTTGGCTCTCTTGAAGAAGACGCCATTCGCCGCGATTTCACTGTAAACTCCCTCTATTATGACCTGGAAAGCAATGAGGTACTCGATTACACCTTTGGTTTGCAGGACATAAAGGACCGAAAAATCCGTGTCATTGGGGATCCAGAGCAACGATATCGCGAAGATCCTGTGCGAATAATCCGCGCGGTCCGTTTTGCCGCAAAGCTGAATTTTGAAATTGAACCTGATAGCGCAGCACCTCTGCATGCTATGGCAGATATGCTTGGACACGTTCCCGCCGCCAGACTTTTTGACGAGGCCAACAAGTTGCTCTTATCTGGCTACGGTGAGGCTGTATGGTTTCAGTTGAAGAAATACCACTTGCTCCAGCAACTATTTCCACTAATAAACGAGGCTTTGCAACAGGAGCAGCTATTGATTCAGGCACTGATCAATACCGACCTACGTATTCGTGAAGCCAAGGGAATAAACCCGGCATTTTTCTACTCCGTGCTGCTTTGGCTGCCCTTGCAAACGAGAATAACTGCTTTTCTTGGGGATGGGCTGGATATCACCGCAGCATCTGTCAAGGCTGCCCAAGAGGTGATCAGCGCGCAACTTACCGTAACTTCAATCCCAAGACGCTTTACCCTTGCGATGAGGGAGATCTGGAGTATGCAGCACCAATTAACCAGGCGGTCGGGGCAGCGGGCTGCCAAAAATATTCAGCAACCGCGTTTTCGTGCAGCCTATGATTTTTTACTCCTTCGTGAACAGTGTGGCGAAGACACTAACGGCCTGGGCCAATGGTGGACGGATTACCAGGAGGCTGATACAGAGCAGCGGCAAAAAATGGCCCACGCCTTGACTCCCCGCAGTGGCAGGCGCAACAGATATCGAAGCCGAAAAGCCCGCAATGATGTCAGTCACTGATCCATGTCCAGTGTTTTTATCGCCCTGGGAAGCAATCTCGATGACCCACTCCAACAGTTAATTTCAGCAGCGCGAGCGATCCATGGTATTAAAGATTGTCAGATTGACGCCTGGTCCAATGTGTATCTGTCAGCCCCTCAGGGGCCAGCTGATCAACCGCACTACCTGAACGCAGTAGTGCGGATAAAAACGGGGCTTGACCCCTTTGAGCTGCTCGATGCGCTGCAGGCGATAGAAGATGCGCAAGGGCGTAAAAGAGAGGCGCACTGGGGGCCTCGAACCGTCGATCTTGATATCATTTTTTTTGCAAATCAGGTTATTCATACAGATCGCCTAATGGTGCCTCACGCACAATGGAAAGCCAGGGCGTTTGTTACTTTCCCCCTATTTGATATCGAACCCGATTTAATCCTGCCATGCGGGGAAACTTTACAAGAGATAAAATCTAAACTAACCGGGCAAAAAATAGACCAACAGATCTCTTCAGAGGATTTTGCCAAGGCTTGTAGTCACTCGGGCGACTCATTACAATAGGCGGTTGAGTAGTAGGGTAACTACCATCACAAGAGATGGTGCATAGTATTTTTCTGCTCTGTGATCAATGACAAGGTATTTATATCTAATCCGGATATCCCATAAATCATGCGTAATCCTGCTTTCCTATTGATTCCACAAGAAATATTTCTTCTATCACCCGCAGCCACTGATACGGGATCTCTCTATAAACCCCCTTGTGGAGGTAATAGGCTGCGCAACCCTTATACAAATCCATGAAATATCTGGGCTAAAAGTCTATGATTGGCGCTTGCCCTGCAAATGATCGACGAGGCCCTGTTCCCCTATGAATAAAATCACACTATCAAGACTTAAGGCGATTAAAGCAGCAGGCGAAAGATTCGCTGTCCTGACTGCCTATGATGCAACCTTTGCAAATCTGATCAGCAACGCAGGTGTAGAAGTGATGCTGGTGGGGGATTCTCTGGGAATGGTATTGCGTGGTTATAACTCTACCGTACCCGTGACCATGCAGGACATCATCTATCATGTGCAGGCTGTAAGCCAGGGCAATCAATGTTCGCTGATCATGGCCGACCTGCCCTATATGTCTTATGCTACAGAAAATAGCGCGCTGGAAAATTCCGCCAAACTGATGCAAGCCGGAGCCCAGATGGTAAAGCTGGAAGGTGGCGCCTGGCTTACAGGCACCATTAGCAGACTGGCTGAATGTGGCATTCCTGTTTGCGCGCACGTTGGGCTGACTCCACAAACGGTAGATAAAATAGGTGGTTATCGTGTGCAGGGCAAAGAGGAATCCGCTGCAAGACGGTTGCTGGATGACGCCCTGAAAATGCAGGAGGCGGGCGCAGACCTCCTGCTGATGGAGTGCATCCCTCGTACGCTGGCCTCTGAGATATCATCACAACTTGAGATCCCGACCATTGGCATCGGCGCAGGGCCAGACACGACAGCTCAGGTACTTGTGTTGCACGATATGCTGGGCATTGCTACCGATTATTGCCCAAAATTTGTAAAAAACTTTCTCGCTGAGAATAGCTCTGTACAGGAAGCTATTGCGGCCTATGCCAGCGCCGTGAAAGAGGGCAAATTCCCAACAGAGGAGCATTGTTACATCTAATGAAAACCCTTACGACCATTAACGAAATTAGAGCAGCGCTTGCTGAAGAGCGAAGGAGTGGGCGAAGTATCAGTTTTATACCCACTCTTGGTAATTTGCATGACGGTCATATGGCACTAGTGCGTGCTGGACGAAAGGCAACCGACTGTGTGGTCGTCAGTATTTTTGTGAACCCCATGCAGTTTGGTCAGAATGAAGATCTGGATGCCTACCCACGCACGCTCGAGCAGGACCATGAAAAACTGATTAATGAAGGAGTAAAATATCTTTTTGCGCCCACTGTACGCGAAATGTATCCACATGGAGTCAATACCCAGATCACTATCCCGGTGTTATCCAGCATTCTTTGCGGGGCGAGCCGACCTGGACATTTTAGCGGGGTAGCGACCATATGCAGCAAACTTTTCAATATTGTACAGCCTGATATCGCCATTTTTGGCGAAAAAGATTATCAGCAACTGACCATAATTCGTCATATGGTCAATGACCTTTGCATCCCGGTCAAAATTTTAGGCGTAGAAACTGGGCGAACGGAGGATGGCCTTGCTCTCAGCTCACGCAATCAGTATCTGTCAGATGATGAGCGTGCTGCTGCGCCGACGCTTTATGCAGCGCTGGCAGAAGCCAGAGACAAGATACTCGCTGGCGAACGTAATTATTATGAGATAGAGCAGGCCGCCATCAAAAGAGTGGATGCAGCGGGATTTCGCACTGACTATTTTCAGGTGATGAGCCGTGACTACCTGAAAAACCCCACTCCAGTAGACCTGAGCCTGGTCATTGTAACTGCGGCACAGTTAGGGAAGGCGCGCCTAATAGATAATGTGCAGATAGACCTCTAACTCAATGGTAACCCTGAATTCCATATTTATCCCCTTGTTTATGATGTAAAAGACTTATGACCAGCAAGGTTCTTCGCATATTCCACGTTCAGCTGCATTTTTCAGAATAATGGATTCCTCGGCCCCAATAGGGGTTTTTGATTCAGGACTCGGCGGACTATCTGTTTTGAAAACGATGTATGAGCTGCTGCCTAGCGAGTCTTTTATCTATGTGGGCGATCATCGTTATCTTCCCTACGGGGACAAATCCAACGCGCAAATTCTCGATAGAAGTTTTGCCATCTCAGATTTTCTGATCCAGAACAATGCCAAGGCGCTGGTTATAGCCTGCAATACCGCAACTGCAGTTGCGGTTAATGAGATGCGCAGGAAGATACAACTACCGATTATAGCGATGGAGCCTGCGGTCAAACCGGCTATAAGTCATTCAAACAGTGGGAAAATTGGCGTGCTGGCCACAGCGGGAACCCTGGACAGCTATCGGTTTGCTGATCTGATTCAGCGTTTATCAGATGGCGCACAGATTATCACCCAGGCCTGTTCCGGGCTGGTTGAGGCGATAGAGAGAGCGGGGCCAACCGCTGCCTACACCCAAGAGATGGTAGGACGCTACACCGATGCGCTGCTTAAGCAGAATGTGGATACGATCGTGCTGGGTTGTACGCATTATTCGTTTGTACGCTCTGCCGTCGAAAAACTGGCTGGAAAAAATGTCAGGGTACTTGATGCCGGGCCCGCCGTGGCACAGCAGCTCGCCAGACGATTAGCTGATCGCCAACTGCTTGCCAAACAGCCTCTAGCGGAACGAGTACAATTTTATACCAGTAGTGACCCGTGCGCTGTGCGGCAATCTGTTGGGCGCCTATGGGGTGTTGACAGCACTGTCCAGAAACTACCTGAGCAATATTGCCATGACAACATTAATCCAGACGAAGAGCTGAACCATGCCTGAACGGTGCCAGTGGGTGGATTTAAGAAAACCGGACTATGTGGCATACCATGATTGTGAGTGGGGGGTACCGATTCATGATGACCACAAAATGTTTGAATTTCTGATGCTTGAATCTGCTCAAGCAGGATTGAGCTGGTATACCGTACTAAAAAAAAGAGAGAACTACCGGCGTGCCTTTGACGGATTCGATCCGGAAAAAATAGCAAGGTATGATCACCATAAGGTTGAACAACTATTACAGAACCCCGGCATTATTCGGAACAGGTTAAAAATAGAGGCGGCCATTAACAACGCCCGCTGTTATCTTGAACTACTGGAGAAAGAGGGTAGCTTTGCAGAATATCTCTGGCAGTTTATCGGTGGCACACCCAGGATCAACAAACCAGGAAAGATCTCCGATTACACAGCAACCACGCCAGAATCCAGTCGGATGAGCCAGGCACTTAAAAGTTGGGGGTTCAAGTTTGTCGGCCCTACTATCTGTTACGCACATATGCAGGCAACAGGCATGGTTAACGACCATCTGCTGGGTTGCTATCGACGTAATGAGATTATCAGCGGATACGCGAAGTGAACCCTCATGTAGCAGAGGAGCATTAGCGATGGTTAACTCCCGTCAAAGTTTGGAAAACCACTAACATGAATCCTGGTATTATCAGGCAATATTATCTATGACACACATTCAACTCCTGTCCAGCGTATTGGCAAACCAGATTGCAGCTGGAGAAGTGGTCGAACGTCCTTCGTCGGTCATTAAAGAGCTGCTCGAAAATTCACTGGACGCAGGGGCCACCCAGATTGATGTAGATACTGAAAAGGGCGGCATCAAACTCATTCGAGTACGGGATAACGGCAGCGGAATTAGCAGAGATGACCTGTCCCTGGCGCTAGAGCGGCATGCCACCAGCAAAATAGCCAGCCTGGCAGATCTTGAACAGGTCAAAAGCCTTGGCTTTAGAGGTGAAGCGCTGGCAAGTATTGCCTCGGTATCAAGGGTCACCCTGATCTCCAGAGAGGAGGGGCAGAGCAAGGCATGGAAGATGGAGCATAGTGGCGTGGGCGGTCAAAAACGCCTCCTACCCATATCCCATGCCTCAGGGACAACGCTAGAGGTTCGGGATCTGTTTTATAACACGCCAGCAAGGCGGAAATTTCTGCGTACTGAGAAAACGGAGTTCCGCCATTTAGATGAGGTTATCAAGCGGGTGGCACTGAGCCGATTTGACGCGGGCTTCAGTCTTAGTCACGATCAGCGTGTTATCCATACTCTACGGCCAGCACACTCAGAGCTCGAACAGGATAGACGGGTGGCGGCTATCTGTGGTCCAGCTTTCATAGAAAATGCACTACGTATTGAGATGGAGGGCGCGGGCCTGCGCCTTTTTGGCTGGCTGGGGCTACCCACCTTCTCACGCAGCCAACAGGACCTCCAATACTTTTTTGTTAATGGTCGTATCGTCAGGGATAAACTGGTGACACATGCCGTACGCCAGGCTTACCGTGATGTGCTTTATCATGGACGCCATCCGGCTTTTATTTTGTACCTGGAGCTAGCCCCAGAGCAGGTTGACGTTAATGTCCATCCCACAAAGCACGAGGTGCGGTTTCGTGATACCAGAGCGGTGCATGACTTTATTTTTTCCAGCCTACATCGGGCGATAGCCAATGCCGGCCCCGCTGAGATACAGGAGCCACTGACGGCCAGGCAACCAGAGGCAGCTCCCTCCTCGCTGCCACCGCACCAGGCAAGCCTGTCGATCCATTCGAGCAAGCCCACCCTGCAGGTTACAGATGTCGGCTTACCCTACCGCGTACTGCGTGATTCTGTCGGAAAAATAAGCTTGAACAAGGCACCACCGGCACTGCCAGAGCAGGCGGGTGATCCTCCACCCATGGGTTTTGCGCTGGCGCAGCTTGGAGGCGTCTATATTCTGGCGCAAAATGAACAGGGTATGGTAATTGTGGATATGCATGCCGCCCATGAGCGCATTACCTATGAAAAGATGAAGGTGAGTTTGGCGAATGAGCAACTGGCTAGCCAACCGTTATTGATCCCGCTCTCTTTTGCAGTCAGTGAACGCGAAGCCTGTTGTGCGATAGAAAACAGGACGGTTTTTTCAAAACTGGGCTGTGATATCGAACGTATGGGACCAGAAACGCTGCTGATAAGAGCGATGCCGGTGTTACTGGCGCAAGCAGATGCTGAGCAGTTGGTGAGAGATGTGCTGACCGATATGCTTGAATATGGAGAAAGCAACCGCATACAAGAACATATTAACGAGTTACTGGCTACTATGGCCTGTCATGGCTCTATAAGGGCTAACCGCAGCCTTACGCTGCCGGAAATGAACGGATTATTGCGCGAAATGGAGCAAACTGAACGGAGCGGTCAGTGTAATCACGGAAGGCCTACCTGGACTCAGCTGTCAATGCTGGATCTGGACAAACTCTTTCTGCGTGGGCGATAGCCTGTGACCTCTCAAGCTGAAAAACCTGTGGTTATCTTTCTGATGGGCCCGACAGCATCGGGTAAAACAGAGCTGGCGGTACAGTTATCGCAGCGATTGCCCTGCGACATCATCAGCGTAGACTCAGCATTAGTGTACCGGGGAATGGACATAGGTACGGCCAAGCCAGATGCCGATACACTTGCTCTGGCACCCCATCGCCTGATAGATATTTGCGACCCTGCCGAGTCCTACTCTGCGGCAAGATTCCGCACTGATGCGTTAACAGAGATGCAGGAGATTATCAGTCGTGGGCGCATACCCCTTTTAGTGGGTGGTACCATGCTCTATTTCAAGGTGCTGGTTGAGGGTATTGCGGATCTTCCCTCTGCAGATGAGGCGCTGCGTGAACAGATCAAAAAAGAAGCTGAACTTATAGGGTGGGGAGCGCTGCACGCCAAGCTTGCCCGGATTGATCCACTGGCCGCACAAAAGATTCACCCTAACAACCCTCAGCGGTTACTACGGGCACTGGAGGTCTATGAGATCACCGGAGTTCCCCTGAGTGTACACTGGCAGAAAAACAGCCAACAGATGGCTCTGCCATACTCAATCAGACATTTCGCAATTGATCCGGGTGACAGATCTAAACTGCACACCCGGATTAACCAGCGTTTTGAGCTGATGCTAAAAAATGGTTTTCTTGAAGAAGTGGGACGATTGCAGCAAAGGGGTGATCTAAACCCGCTAATGCCCTCGATGAAAGCGGTGGGCTATCGGCAGGTCTGGGATTATCTGGAGGGTACTTCCAGTTACGATGAGATGGTACAAAAAGGGATGGCCGCTACTCGGCAGCTGGCAAAAAGACAGTTAACCTGGCTGCGTCGTTGGCCTAATCTGCAGTGGCTGGATGGCAGTGAAACAAAGCTGTCAGATGGGAGTTTGATAAACCTAGTAAAAAATTCACTACAATAGTGTTGAGTTAGCAGTTATCATAGGCGGCTTGGCCGTATTTATATTATTGATATTATTTTGGCCGCGAGATAATAACCTACAATCCGGCCCCGCCGGAGTCATACAGGAGTACATTAAAATGTCAAAGGGGCACTCGTTACAAGACCCTTTTTTGAACGCGTTACGTAAAGAACGGGTTCCCGTTTCAATTTTTTTGGTGAACGGGATCAAATTACAGGGACAGATTGAGTCTTTTGATCAATTTGTTATTTTACTGAAAAACACGATCAGTCAACTGGTCTACAAGCACGCTGTATCCACTGTGGTACCCGCGAGAAATGTAGTTATGCCAACGACTGATCCAAACGCCTAACATAGTTATAACCTGACCAGGCTTGGTGTAGTTATTGTTTTTTGATCGTCCACAACATGGAGAGAGGGCCGTTCTGGTTCATCTGGAGCTTTCAGATGAGGCCGAGCAGGAGGATTGCCAGGAATTTGAAGAGCTGGCCAAGTCTGCAGGAGCTGACTCTGTAGGCTTGGTTACCGTAAAACTATCGCACCCTAATCCTAAATATTATATCGGCACAGGTAAAATAGACGAAATAAAGTCTTTTGTGCAGAGCTCAGAGGCTAACCTGGTACTTGTCAATCATGTATTGTCGCCCAGCCAGGAACGCAACATTGAGAGTGAAGTTCAATGCCGCGTCTTAGACAGAACCGGCCTGATTCTTGATATTTTTGCCCAAAGGGCGCGATCCTACGAGGGTAAGCTACAGGTCGAGCTAGCACAGCTGGAATACATGTCGACCCGTTTGGTCAGGGGCTGGACCCACCTTGAGCGACAAAAAGGTGGCATCGGCTTGCGCGGACCCGGGGAAACACAGCTTGAAACAGACCGGCGGCTGCTGGCAGTACGGATAAAGACGATCAGCAAAAAGCTGGAGCGTGTGCGGAAACAGCGGGACCAGGGTCGACGTGCGCGCAAAAAAGCCGAATTATCGACACTGGCGCTAGTAGGTTATACCAATGCAGGCAAGTCAACCCTCTTCAACGCTTTAACCCGCGCCCATGTTTATGTAAAAGATCAGCTGTTTGCTACTCTGGATCCCACACTTAGAAGGCTGGATATTGCTGAGTTGGGGCCTGTCGTGCTGGCAGATACCGTAGGATTTATCCGCCATCTGCCGCACAAGCTGGTAGAAGCTTTCCGCACCACACTGCAGGAAACCAGCGAAGCCAGTCTATTGCTGCATCTGGTCGATGCTTCAGATGATAACCGGGATGCCAATATTGAGCAGGTAGATGCTGTACTGAATGAGATTCATGCCGAACAGGTCCCAAGCCTGATGGTTTTTAATAAAATTGACCAATTGGTTGATTTTTCGCCCCGTATAGATCGAGATGCAGAGGGGTTGCCCTGGAGAGTCTGGGTCTCCGCACAAACAGGCGAAGGGTTGCCGCTACTGGAACAGGCTATTCGTGAACGCCTGGCGCAAGAGATGGTTTGTGGCGAAATCACCCTGAGTTCCACTATGGGGAAATTGAGGTCAGACCTGTATAAGCAAGGAGTTGTCCGCAAAGAATCCGTCACGGAATTGGGAGAATATGTGCTCGAATTCAAGATGCCAAAACGGGATTATGAACGATTACGAGGCCGAGGTATCGGACAGCCGACCGACAAGCCAGCAAATGTGCTTGCAGGTACCGGCACGGGTCTCTAAAATGCGGGTCAACCCACTTATTTTAAGTGCAACCTGTTTCGTCGAGCTAACAAATAAATCTAGCATGAGCAGCAAAACTATGGTTAATGGAGATCAATATGGCCTGGAATGAACCGGGTAATTCAAACAACCAGGATCCCTGGGGCGGAAAGCGCAAGAATGAACAAGGCCCTCCCGATCTTGATGAGGTCATAAAAAAGATGCAGGATGGCCTGAGCAAACTCTTTGGTGGCAAAGGGGGTGGATCTGCGCCTTCTGGTAAAATCAGTCGCGGTCTGCCAGTTATTATAATTGTCGCACTTGCCGTGCTTTGGGCTGCGGGTGGA
The DNA here is from genome assembly GCA_964473915.1 of uncultured Pseudomonadales bacterium. GTDB lineage: Bacteria > Pseudomonadota > Gammaproteobacteria > Pseudomonadales > IMCC2047 > CAYYRK01. Next base: position 9,239 of record CAYYRK010000016.1, on the reverse strand, counting down.
TTTTATACGGTAGACCAGCAGGAGCGGGCCGTAGTATTGCGTCTGGGTAAGTTTTTAGAGACAGTCTCGCCAGGCTTGCAGTGGAACCCCCCCCTGATTGACAGCGTCAACAAGATCAACGTGACCCAGGTAAGAACACATAACTCACGGGGTGTGATGCTGACGGAAGATGAAAATATCGTCGAGATCAACTTGTCTGTACAGTACGTGATCAGCAACCCAAAGGATTTTTATCTGAATGTACGTGATCCTGAGATCAGCCTGGTACACGCCACTGAAAGCGCACTTCGTCACGTGGTCGGCAGCTCGGAAATGCACGGGGTTCTTACCGAAGGGCGGGAACTGATCGCCAGCAAAGTACAGGAACGTCTGCAGAGTTATCTTGAACGCTATGGAGCGGGGCTTGGTATCAGCAAAGTGAATATCGAAAACACCCGGGCACCTAAAGAGGTTCAGTCGGCATTTGATGATGTCATCAAAGCGCGCGAGGATGAGCAGCGAGTTAAAAATGAAGCTGAAGCCTATGCCAATCAAGTGGTACCCGAAGCCAGGGGTTACGCACAAAGATTGCGCGAAGAGGCCAACGCCTATCGAGAGGAGGTCATCGCCCGTGCAGTGGGTGAATCTGCACGTTTTACCAAGCTATTAATCGAGTATGAGAAAGCTCCGGAAGTAACGCGTGAGCGCCTCTATATCGACACGTTAGAACAGGTGCTGGGCAGCACCTCCAAAGTCATGGTGGATGTTAAGGGCGGGAATAACATGCTGTACCTGCCACTGGATAAGCTAACCCAGTCCAGCACAAGCCAGCTACCAACAGGCACGGTCGGGCCGCGTGATCTGGATGAATTAACCAACCAGGTCATTGAAAAAATACGTGAACGTCAGTCCTCGGGTCGCTTAAGGGAGGGTCGTTAAGATGAGCACCAAAACACTGGCAGGTTTAATTACCATTCTGGCGCTACTAATTATCGGCTCGCAATGCCTCTACATCGTCACCGAGCGGGAAAGGGCTGTATTACTGCAGTTTGGCGAAGTGGTTAAGGCTGATGTGCCTCCGGGTCTGCATTTTATGCTCCCAGTGGTCAATAAGGCGCGAATCTTTGATGGCCGCATGATGACCCTGGATGCTAGCCCCCAGCGTTATCTGACCCTGGAGAAGAAAGCGGTCATTGTTGACTCCTTTGTTAAATGGCGTATTCGCTCAGTAGAGAAATTTTATACGGCGACTTCTGGAGATGAATTTGTTGCAGCAAGAATTCTGGCATCCCGAGTTGAAACCGGGCTGAGAAATCAGGTAGCGGAACGCTCCATGCACGAGGTAGTTTCCGGTCAGCGTGATGAACTCATGACCACCTTGACTCGACAGTTGAACCTGATTGCTCAGGAGGAGCTCGGGATAGAGGTTATCGATGTACGGATTAAGGGGATCGACCTGCCACCGGAAGTCAGCAACTCTGTCTTTTCCCGGATGGCTTCCGAACGAGCGCGCGAGGCCAGAGATCATCGAGCCAAAGGTAAAGAGCTTGCTGAGGGTATTTCCGCTGATGCCGACCGACAAAAGGTGGTGATAGAAGCTGAAGCCTACCGAGATGCAGAGAAACTACGGGGTGATGGGGATGCCAAGGCCGCATCTATCTATGCACAAGCGTATAATAAGAATCGTGAGTTCTACTCTTTCTACAGAAGCTTGGGCGCCTACAAAAAGAGTTTCGGCAACAAGAGCGACCTGATAGTACTGGAGCCGGACAGTGAGTTCTTCAGATATTTAAAGAACCCGGAGATAAGGTAAAACAGCCCTAAGCACGCTAGAGAAATAGACGGCCGGGGTCTACCCGGCCTTTTTTATGTCAGAATTTGTGGCACGATCAGGAGAGCAGAGGTTTGGATTTCTGGCATGAATTAGCAATCGCCTTCTGTTTAATGCTGATCATAGAGGGCATTATCCCTTTTCTGGCGCCACACCGCTGGCGGAAAATGGTAGTAATGGTTGCCAAGGTGGATGATTTTAATATGCGGGCAATGGGCTTATTGAGCATGCTGGCAGGCACCGGGATCCTCTATCTAATTAAATAATTTGACTGTCAAAAATCAATTGAGAGAGAACAGGCATGACAGACTCAAATCGCTGGTTATTACCAGACGGCATTGAGGAAGTACTTCCTCCACTGGCTTGGCGCATGGAAATTCTGCGTAGAAACCTGTTGGACCTATATCGTAGCTGGGGCTATGAGCTGGTGATCCCGCCCTTTATCGAGTACCTGGAATCACTATTAACCGGGATGGGCTCAGATCTGGACCTACAAACTTTCAAAGTGACCGATCAGCTGACCGGCAGAATGATGGGGATTCGGGCCGATATGACGCCCCAGGTGGCACGAATCGATGCCCATAGCCTTAATCGCGAGGGCGCGGTACGCCTATGCTATGGCGGCAGTATTCTGCACACTCGCGCCCCCAATCAACTCTCCTCCCGCTGCCCCCTGCAGATGGGCGCTGAACTCTATGGCTGCGCCGGACTGGCTGCGGATATTGAAATTATCAATCTGATGCTTGAATCTTTAAAGATAACCGGCGCAACTAAAATTCATCTGGATCTGGGGCATGTGGGCATTTATCGCAGCCTGGTTGCGCAGGCCGGATTATCCACTGCTCAGGAAACTGAACTCTTTTCGAAACTACAGCGAAAGTCCAATGCCGAGGTTCATGCTTTTGTAGCAGAGCATGTGGAGAATAAGAGCATAGCGGATATCCTGGCGGGGCTGACCGATCTTAACGGCGATATTTCGGTGCTAACCCAGGCGGCTAATCAATTTAAAGATGCCCCGCCACAAGCAGTAGCAGCACTCAAAACGCTGACCTCGTTAGCCCAGTCCATCCAGGAGTCACATCCGGAAGTAGCGCTTTATTTCGATTTGGCGGAACTACGCGGCTACCAATATCATACGGGCATTGCATTTACAGCCTACCTGCCAGGCATTGGTCAGGCTGTGGCCAAAGGCGGGCGTTATGATGATATTGGAGAAGTGTTTGGCCGTGCAAGGCCAGCAACCGGATTCAGTACAGATTTGAAATTGCTGCTAGGCAGGGTAAAGCAAGAGTCTCTCGAAAATTTTGCTATCATGGCACCGAACAGTAATGATCCTGCTCTGCAACAAACAATCAAAAAATTGCGGGCATCCGGAGAGGTCGTTATCTGCCAGCTGAAAGCAGAGGATCTACAGGAGCACCAAACATCTCACCAAAGGCGGTTGGTCAACAAAAAAGGCCAATGGCAGGTTGAAACACTCTAATCAATTGAGATCTTGAGGAAAATGGGCAAAAGCGTAGTAATTTTGGGCACCCAGTGGGGTGACGAAGGCAAGGGTAAAATCGTAGATCTGTTGACGGACCAGGCCGAGGCCGTGGTGCGCTTTCAGGGCGGACACAATGCCGGACATACCTTAGTAACCGATGGTGAAAAAACCGTTCTTCATCTGATCCCCTCCGGCATTCTCCGGGAGGGGGTACTTTGCCTGATCGGTAACGGGGTTGTTCTGTCGCCAGAAGCCTTGCTGAAAGAGATTAGCGGGCTCGAGGAAAGAGGAGTACCGGTCAGGGATCGGCTCCGAATCAGTGCTGCCTGTCCGCTGATCCTTCCCTATCACATCTGTCTGGACCAGGCGAGAGAACAGGCGCGTGGCAATGCTAAAATTGGCACCACCGGTCGTGGCATCGGCCCAGCCTATGAAGATAAAGCAGCCCGGCGTGGATTACGTCTGGGTGATATGGCAAACCCTGAACTGTTTGCCGAAAAGCTCCGGGAAGTAATGGATTATCATAACTTTTCTCTGACAAAATACTACAATACAGATGCAGTGGATTATCAGGAAGTACTTGACCAGGCTCTTGCTCAGGCAGAACAACTTGAACCGATGATTGTAGATGTAACCGGGCTCCTGCACCAATATCGCAATGAAGGTCGCAACCTGCTTTTTGAAGGTGCCCAGGGCTCGCTACTGGATATTGACCATGGCACCTATCCATTTGTGACCTCTTCAAATACTACAGCAGGGGGCGCGAGTACCGGCAGTGGCTTTGGCCCGCTCTACCTTGATTATATTTTAGGAATCACCAAAGCCTACACCACCAGAGTGGGGGCCGGCCCGTTTCCAACCGAACTCTTTGATGAAACCGGACAGCATCTAGCCGAGCGTGGCCATGAATTTGGCTCAACCACTGGCAGGGCACGGCGCTGCGGCTGGCTTGACCTGGTCGCACTCAAACATTCGATGCAGATCAACAGCATCACAGGACTGTGTCTGACTAAACTCGATGTACTGGACGGCCTGGAAACTATCAAGGTCTGCGTGAGTTATGCAGGGCAAGGTGTTCAGGAGCACGGAGTGTTCAGTTCTGACGCGATGCTCAACAGCTCACCCGTTTACGAAGAGCTGCCTGGCTGGAGCCAAAGCACAGTCGGGGTAAAATCACTGGAAGACCTGCCAACCAATGCCCGTGCCTACATCGACTATATTGAGCAGGCGCTAGCAATACCCGTTGATATTATATCAACAGGGCCAGATAGAGCTGAAACCATTGTATTGCGTCATAGTTTTTCAGAAAAAACGGGTTAATACGCCTATCGGTATTGCCCAACACCTGCCAACACTGACGCAGAGCATCCCTTTATTGCCTCGTCCTGATATCCACGTCATCAAGTAATGAGGCAGCCCTCGGCAAGGGCTGCTCCACAGATACTCCGGGCGTCCTTTCTAGTCCGGGTATCTCGTAAATTTGCATAAAGATTGTTCAACCTATTGGTTTTACCAGAAAATTATTGCGGAATCATCAATAGACCAGCAAAATTGCATACGATTCATGCATTATCCGGACTAAGAAAAGCATGTTTTTGTCGCAATCGACAAGGGATAAATACTATGGGTAACCCTCTTCGCATCGGCATTATGGGGTTTGGTCACATAGGAAGGCACCTGTACCGGCTTGCGCTGGAGCGTGATGATACAGAAGTGAGCGTCATCAACGATATTGCCAGGCCCGATATTCTACACTATCTACTTACCTATGATCGTTATAACCCAACCCGGGTGAAGCTGGCTGATGATCACCTGGAACATAACAAATTCCGTACCCGCATTCTGACCGGTTCAACTGTGTGTACTGTTCCGTGGGATCTCTTCGACGTCGATATTGTGCTGGACTGTACCGGCCGTTTTAATAATCGGGAGCAGATGCAAACACACCTTCAAAGTGGTGTTCGCCGGGTCATGATCTCTACACTGCCCGCCGATGGAATTGACAAGGTCATCCTGCCGGGTATCAATGAAAGTGAGATATCTGATGATGATCGGCTAATCTCCGCAGGGTCTTCAACAACCAATGCACTGGCAATTTTACTCAAGGTGCTGGATGAAAAGCTCGGCATTGATTATGCGAACATGGTCACTCTGCACGCTTACACCAGTGACCAGTCATTGCAAGATTGTGCAGGCAACGACTATCGCTGCAGTCGCTCGGCCGCAAAAAACATTATTCCCAATAACAATGAGTCTGCCTACTGGGTAAGTAAAATTCTGCCTCATTTCAAAGGAAGGCTGGCAGGGTCCGCCTTAAATGTACCGGTTCAAAAAGGTTCATTGTTGGATCTAACATTGGTTATGAAGAACGCAGAACATGGCGTTGAGCAGATCAATCAGGCGATGCGCGAGGGAGCACAGCAATACCCTGACCTGATCGGATTGGCAAAGGATCCTGTGGTGTCATCGGATATTATCGGCGACAGGCACTCAGCCGTATATGATATGGGCGCGTCAGTCAAAGCGGGCCAGAAGATGGTTAAAACTCTAAGCTGGTACGATAACGGCCTCAGCCAGGCCTGCCGGATGATGGATGTTCTGAATCTTTATCGTAACATTGATCCTCAGGAGAGTGCCGAATGAGAGTCGCTATCAATGGTCTGGGGCGAGTTGGGCGCTCAGTATTGCGCATTCTACACGAGCGGGAAGACTTAGACCTTGTTGCCATCAATGATCTGTTTGACAACGATGCGCTGAAATATCTGATCAAACATGACACCGTTATGGGTTCTTTCAAGGGCGAGTTGAGTATCGAAGGCGATTATCTGCTAACAGGCAGAGATCGGATCAAGATGATTGCAGAGCCTAATCCGGCCAACCTGCCCTGGAAAGATCTGGGTGTAGACGTGGTCATTGAAGCAACGGGGATCTTTCGTGACCGGTCCAGTATCAACAAGCATCTGGATGCGGGTGCAGAGCGCGTTATTTTAACGGTTCCGGCCAAGGATGAGATCGATTATACCGTTGTATTGGGTGTCAACGATGACGGCTTAATTCCAGCGCATAGAATCATATCCAATGCCAGTTGTACCACTAATTGCCTGGCACCCATGGCTAAGGTCCTGGATGATAACTTCGGGATCATTGAGGGTGTCATCAATACGGTGCATGCCTATACCAATGATCAACGACTGGCCGATGTACCCCACACCGACTGGCGACGTAGTCGTGCCGCTGCAGAAAATATCATCCCCACCTCTACTGGCGCAGCCAAGGCTGTTGGTATTGTATTGCCTCAACTCAAGGGCAAGCTGGATGGCATCGCAACCCGGGTACCGGTACCTGATGGATCGGTGGTCGACCTGTTTGTAGAGCTGGCCCGAGAGGTCACAGTAGAGGAGGTGCATCAGGCAGTGAGAACAGCGCAGGCATCGGATAACTTTGCGGGGATTTTGCAGTACTCGCAACAACCACTGGTCTCCTCAGATATTATCGGCAACCCCTGTTCATCGGTTTACGATGCAGCCTTCACCCATGTCACGGGCGGCAGGTTCCTGCGAACGCTCAATTGGTACGATAATGAGTGGGGTTATTCAAACAGGGTCGTTGATCTGCTGGGTATTATTGCGAATTTTAGGTAAGGCTTTATCCTAGAGATAAAGTTTCAGGAGATAGAGGCCCGCGCCCTATTATAATGCTTCAATCTTTTAAAGGTTTTTTGTGATGCTGCAATCTGGGGTACAAAAACGCACCGAGGTGCGGGTAGGTCAGTACGTTATTGGTGGTGGTCGGCCGGTTGTGGTTCAATCCATGACCAATACCGATACTGCAGACATTGAGAGCACAACCAACCAGATTGAGCACCTGGCACGTGCCGGGTCTGAATGGGTGCGTATTACGGTTAATAATGAAGCGGCCGCACAGGCGGTACCCAGTATTCAGGAACAGCTGCGTAAGCGAGGGGTCGAGGTGCCTCTGATTGGCGACTTCCATTATAATGGCCACAAATTGCTAACGCGCTTCCCTGATTGCGCTCGTATTCTCGCCAAATACCGTATTAATCCTGGCAATGTGGGCCGTGGAAATCGACGCGATGAACAGTTCGCAACCATGATCGAGGTTGCCTGCCATCACGATAAGCCGGTTCGCATCGGTGTGAACTGGGGAAGCCTGGATCAATCGCTGTTAGCTCAGATGCTTGATAAAAATGCGATGCGGAGTAAGCCCCTGTCAATTGAGCACATTCATCGAGAAACCCTGATCACCTCCGCCTTGCAAAGTGCTGAGCTGGCAGAATCTATCGGCCTGAAGCACGATCGTATCGTGATCTCCTGCAAAACCAGTTCTGTTCAGGAGTTAATAGCCATTTACAGAGAGTTAGGCCAGCGCAGTGATTATGCCCTGCATCTGGGGCTGACAGAGGCAGGGCTCGGTTCCAAAGGTATCGTTGCATCGACAGCAGCCATGTCGATTCTGCTACAGGAGGGAATAGGCGACACCATTCGTGTATCACTGACGCCCAAACCAGGAGGGGACCGGGCAAAGGAGGTGATTGTAGCCCAGGAAATCCTCCAGACAATGGGGTTACGGTCCTTTGTACCTATGGTTACAGCCTGCCCCGGTTGTGGTCGAACCAGCAGCACCTATTTTCAACAGCTGGCCGATGAGATCCAGAATTTCCTGCGCGCACAGATGCCGATCTGGAAATTAAAATATCCGGGTGTGGAAGAGATGAGCGTGGCCGTCATGGGCTGTGTAGTCAACGGACCAGGAGAAAGCAAACATGCCAATGTGGGCATCAGCTTACCCGGTTCTGGAGAGCAGCCTGTTGCCCCTGTTTATGTTGATGGTGAACGCAGGTTAACGCTTAAAGGAGATGCTATTTCCCTGGAATTTCAAGCAATAGTCGAGGATTATGTACAAGCTAATTATGGCAGGTGACTAAAGCTACAGGGTGGTCAGTTGAACGCCTAACCATAGATCTTCTCTCGAAGAACATAACACCTTTTTTTGATGTTAAACGGAACGCTCACACTAGGATTAAAACTCACGCTATTGCTTCAGACTCCCCAATAAAAAAGGGGGCATAACGCCCCCCATTTTCCTGTCAACAAGCTTTTAGAGCGAATGATCCACCCGTTCCAGAATGGTATCCTGCATAAACTCAGGAAGACCTGTGAAGAACGCGGTATAGCCTGATACCCGTACTGACAGATAGGGATAGCTTTCAGGATGCACCTTCGCATCAAGAAGCACATCACGCGATGCGAAGTTAAACTGCAGTTGAGACATCCCTCCGTTAAGACCGGCCAAAGTATAATCCAACAGCTTATTTAGCCCGGCTTCACCCGCCACTGAAGGATAGTCAAACTTTTGATTGTAGATATAGGCCTTGAACTTGGTCTGATCTATCTTCATAGCCGACTTCATGCGCGCCCATGGTCCCGACATATCGAACTCTGAATGCGGATTGATACCACCGTCACACAGTGCTTCCCCACGCTTACGACCATTGGGAAGCGCGCCGATAAAGGGAGCCATCATAAAGATCAGGCTGAGGGTGAGTGCGTTCAGGAAAACTGGATCGCCCCGTTCATCCTTGAGGGTAAGGCCAATATCGTACACATCCTTAGTAGCCCTGGACATAATATCATCGACGAAATCATCATCATTACCGAACTTGGGCGCATCCTTGAAATCCTTGCGCATCTCATCATAGCCCACCCAATCGGCCTTGATCGCCTCACACAACTGGGCCATGGTATACATCTTCTGTTCAAACACACAGTGTTTCACTGCTGCCAGGCTGTCGATCGTGTCCACCCAGCCCACAAAAGTCTGAAAAGAGAGCCGTGGCATATCTAACCGCATAATGTCGTCGCCAGTCTCCAAACAGCCCTTATAGAGCATACTGAGAAATGGCCGACGCAGGGTTTCTCCCAG
>CAYYRK010000015.1:0-27565 GCA_964473915.1 uncultured Pseudomonadales bacterium | reverse complement strand
TAGGTTAAAACGTCGACAATAAAAAGGCCGGAAATATATTCCGGCCTTTTTTGTTGGCAGAGAAGTAGGCCGAAGCTTTCTAGCTTGGATAATCTCGTTTGCTTTCACCGGTATAAAGCTGGCGAGGTCGTCCAATTCTGTTTTCTCCGCTTACCATTTCATGCCAGTGGCTGATCCAGCCAATGGTTCTGGACAGGGCGAAAATAACCGTGAACATGCTGGTTGGGATGCCGATCGCACGCAGGATGATGCCGGAATAGAAATCCACGTTAGGATAAAGTTTTTTATCAACGAAGTAGGGGTCTTCCAGGGCAACCTGTTCTAAGCGCCTGGCAATTTTAAACAATGGCTCGTCGGAAAGACCGAGAGAAGCCAGGACCTCATCACAGGTTTTCTTCATGACGGTGGCGCGTGGGTCATAGTTTTTATAAACCCGGTGGCCAAAGCCCATCAGGCGGAAGGGGTCGCTTTTATCCTTGGCGCGCATCACATACTCATCAACTCTGGACTCATCGCCGATCTCTATCAACATGCTCAGGCAGGCTTCATTGGCACCACCATGGGCAGGACCCCAAAGTGCTGCGATGCCGGCTGCGATACAGGCAAAGGGGTTTGCCTGGCTTGAACCAGCCAAGCGTACGGTCGAGGTGGATGCGTTCTGTTCGTGGTCAGCATGGAGTAGAAAAATTTTATCCATGGCTTTAGAGACTACTGGATTGACTTCATATTTTTCGCAGGGTGTAGAGAACATCATGTGCAAAAAGTTCTCTGCATAGGCCAGGTCGTTGCGCGGATAGACAAAGGGCTCACCCTGACTATATTTATAACACATTGCCGCCAGCGTTGGGATCTTGGCAACCAGCCGGTGTGCTGTGATGTCACGGTGGCGTTCGTTAGTAATATCCATTGAATCGTGGTAGAAGGCTGATAGCGCACCTACTACGCCACACATAATCGCCATAGGATGTGCATCACGACGAAAGCCGCTGAAGAACTTGGCCAGTTGTTCGTGAACCATGGTATGGTTTTTGATGGTATTTGTGTAGGTCTCTTTTTCTTCCGGCGTTGGTAGTGCGCCGTAATAGAGAAGATAACAGGTTTCTAGAAAGTCTGAATTTTCAGCAAGCTGCTCGATCGGGTAGCCGCGGTGCAACAAGATACCCTTATCACCATCAATGTAGGTGATGGACGAATCGCACGCTGCGGTGGAAACAAACCCTGGGTCATAGGTAAAATAGCCGTTGGCACCGAGTGGCCTGACATCGATCACATCAGGACCCAGGCTGCCGGTCAGGATGGGAAGCTCAATCGGGTTTTCATGGCCGTCAATGGTTAGGTAGGCTTTTCTCTCTGTCATAGATCTCTCTCACTCGCTTGGATGTCGACTTGGCGTTTATGTGATTAACAGTGTCTGGTACAGACTGACACGGGGCGCGATGGCGCATCTGTCTATGGATGCACGGAGCAATCACTATATTGTGCAAAAAAAATTTGTCAATCTGCGTCTATGTGGTGTGTAAACGTAATAGAGTCTTTGTTTCTTAAAATATTGTTAAAATACAATGTGATAACCTTGTTTTAACGGGATTCTCTCAGCTTAATAAATAGAATAAATGATGGGTATAATGCGGGTGAATAGGTGGCCAGTGGCTGCTTACTAGATGGCGCACTGCGTCGGCAAAACTATAATTGGTGCATTATCTACTTGAGCATCCGGTACAGCATCAACTACAATACTGGCACCTTTTTTTGGTGCAACGGGTCCATCGTGGCCTTTTCTAATAACAAGACCAGGGTAACTTTAATCGTGAGTGATAACAGACCGGTCAACCTTGACCTCTTCACAATAAAACAACCCCTCCCAGCTATTGCTTCCATTATTCACCGAATATCCGGCCTGCTGCTTTTCGTGGGCATCGCCGGTCTGCTTTTTATCTTTGGTGAATCACTTGACTCCAGGGATAGCTTTGTCGCCCTGCAGGCAGTGATGAGTGGTGGCTTTGCCAAGTTTGTACTTTGGGTGGTGGTGTCGGCGCTTATTTACCATTTCGTTGCGGGTATTAAACACCTGTTAATGGATTGGGGCATTGGCGAAACGTTGGAGGGTGCTCAACTGGGCGCTAAGATTGTTGTTGGCATTTCCGCCATACTGATTATTTATACGGGGGTCAGCATCATATGGTAACCAACGTGACAAATTTTGGAAGAAGTGGTTTGTCTGACTGGGTGGTGCAGCGGGTCAGCGCAGTGATACTGGCCGTCTACACGCTGTTCGTGGTGTTCTGGATGGCGCAGAACCCAGAGTTGCAATACGAGCAGTGGCAAGATCTCTTTCAGGCAACCTGGATGAGAATTTTTAGTTTGCTAGCACTGCTGGCGCTGGTAGCCCATGCCTGGATTGGGGTTTGGACTATCTCTACTGATTATTTAACCTCCCTGTCATTTGGAAAGTCAGCCACAGCTGTACGCTTTATTTTCCAGTGCGCATGCGCGATTATCGTGTTTGTTTATTTGGCTTGGGGTATCGAGATTTTGTGGAGTTAATGATTCATGACGAAAATAAGAACGCTTAGTTATGACGGAGTTATTGTTGGTGGTGGTGGTGCCGGAATGCGGGCTGCATTACAACTGGCTCAGTCTGGATACAAAACAGCCGTAATCACTAAAGTATTTCCTACTCGTTCCCATACTGTATCGGCGCAGGGTGGTATTACCTGTGCGATTGCCAGCTCAGATCCCAATGATGATTGGCGCTGGCATATGTACGATACAGTAAAGGGTTCAGATTACATTAGTGATCAGGATGCTGTTGAATACATGTGTAGTGTTGGACCTGAAGCAGTTTATGAGTTGGAGCACATGGGCCTGCCATTTTCACGTACAGAGAATGGCAGAATCTATCAGCGGCCCTTTGGTGGGCAATCTAAGAACTTTGGTAAAGGGGGGCAGGCAGCGAGAACCTGTGCCGCCGCTGACCGTACCGGTCATGCGCTACTGCATGCGCTTTATCAGGGCAACCTTAAAAATGAAACAGTATTCCTTAATGAATGGTATGCCACCGACCTGGTTAAAAATCAGGATGGAGCCGTAGTTGGTGTTGTTGCTATCTGTATGGAGACTGGCGAAACAGTTTATATTAAGTCCAAGGCGACCGTTCTTGCTACCGGTGGCGCAGGCAGAATTTTCGCTTCGACCACTAATGCGCACATCAACACAGGCGATGGTGTTGGAATGGCTCTGCGTGCAGGTATGCCGGTTCAGGATATAGAGATGTGGCAGTTCCACCCAACCGGTATTTACGGCTCGGGTGTATTGGTGACAGAAGGTTGTCGCGGAGAGGGTGGTTACCTGATCAATAAAGACGGTGAGCGCTTTATGGAGCGTTATGCACCTAATGCAAAAGACCTGGCCGGACGTGATGTTGTTGCCAGATCTATGGTTCTTGAGATTTTAGAGGGTCGTGGCTGTGGTCCAGATGGTGACCATGTAATGCTTAAGCTTGATCATCTGGGTGAAGAGGTGCTGGAAAGCCGCCTGCCTGGTATTTGCGAACTGTCCCGTACCTTTGCTCATGCTGATCCTGTTAAGGTGCCTGTCCCCGTTATTCCTACCTGCCACTATATGATGGGCGGAATTCCCACCAACATCAGTGGTCAGGCGCTGATGCCAGATGGTGAGGGTAATGATAAGGTTGTGGAAGGGTTATTTGCCTGTGGAGAGGTTGCCTGTGTATCAGTACATGGAGCAAACCGTATGGGTGGAAACTCTCTACTCGACCTGGTGGTATTTGGTCGAGCTGCAGGTATCTATATCGAGAAGTCTTTGAGCGAAGGCATTGAATACCGCGAGGCTAGCGACAGTGATCTGGAATCTGCGATGAGCAGATTGGACGCGCTCAACGGCAGTACCAGCGGTGAACAGGCAGCAGAACTGCGTACTGAGTTGCAGAGCATTATGCAGAACCATTTTGGTGTGTTCCGCAGGGGTGACTATATGCAGACAGGTATCGAGAAACTGGCAGAGTTGAGGCCCAGAATCGAAAATGTTCAGTTGACTGACAAGAGCCAGGCGTATAACACCGCACGCATTGAGGCTCTTGAACTGCAAAACCTGCTAGAAGTTGCAGAAGCCTCTGCTATCGTTGCAGAAGAGAGAAAGGAAAGTCGGGGGGCGCATGCCCGTGACGACTATCCGACACGGGATGACGAAAATTGGTTATGCCATTCCCTGTATTTTCCTGGTGAAAAGCGTGTCGGCAAGCGTGATGTTAATTTCGCGCCCAAGACCATGGATGCTTTTGAACCTCAAGAACGCACCTATTAATTTGGAGGTTTCACTATGCTGACGATTAGCCTTTATCGCTATAACCCAGAAACTGATAAAAAACCCTATATGCAGGATATGCAGCTGGATACCGGCGGCAAAGACATGATGGTTTTGGATGTGCTGGAAATCCTTAAAGCCCGTGATCCGTCACTCTCATTCCGTCGTTCATGCCGGGAAGGGGTTTGCGGTTCAGATGGCTTGAATATGAACGGGACCAATGGCTTGGCTTGCATTACACCGCTTTCAGAAACGGTTAAAAATGACAAGCTGGTCGTGCGGCCACTACCAGGACTGCCTGTAGTGCGTGACCTGGTTGTTGATATGTCTATTTTCTACAAACAGTATGAGAAAATAAAACCCTATCTGCAGAACGATACTCCGGCTCCGGACAAAGAACGCTTGCAGACACCGGAAGACAGAGCGAAGCTGGATGGCCTGTATGAGTGTGTTCTTTGTGCGTGTTGTTCCACTGCCTGCCCCTCTTTCTGGTGGAACCCAGACAAGTTTATCGGGCCTTCTGGTTTGCTGCAGGCTTATCGTTTTCTTGCTGATAGCAGGGATACAGCCACTGATGAGCGACTAGACGACCTTGATGATCCCTTCAGTATATTTCGCTGTCGTGGCATCATGAATTGTACCAGTGTATGCCCTAAAGGTTTGAATCCAACCAGGGCCATTGGTCACATAAGGAATATGCTTCTGGAAAAAGCGATCTGATTAAAGGAAGAAACCCAAGCCTGCGGGCTTGGGTACCTTGTCCCGCACGAGGTGGTTACACAGTAGAAAGCTTTGGATGAAGGGCTTTAGCTGAGTGATAGTGAAGCGTTTTTGTAACCCGTAAATAGGCAACAGGGGAAAATTGTGCATGAAAACAGCATGGAGCAGATGTGGCTAAGTGCCCATTTGCAAGGCGGAAATTTGTCTTATGTGGAGGAGCTTTACGAGGCTTTTCTGATCGATCCGCAGTCTATCCCGCCGCAATGGCGAGACTATTTTGAGCAGCTTCCGAGCGTTAATGGGAGTACTCAGCCGGAGCCGTCCTACTCGGTTCTGAACAAGCAATTTCTGGAAATAGGGCGCCGGTCAGGAGGTTCTGCTCAAGGCTCGACAACTGTCAGCGCCGAGCATGAACAGAAACAGTCATCGGTTCTTCGGCTTATTACTGCTTACCGAATCCGTGGGCACCAGAAATCCACTATCGATCCTCTGGGTATCATGCAGCGTGATGTGGTCCCTGATCTACTGCTTGGATCCCAGAACCTGAGCCCAGATGACCTGCAAACCGAGTTCCTGGCCAGTTCATTGTATTTTGGTTTCGATACCGCCACGTTGCACGACATAGTGCGGGATCTCGAGAAAACCTATTGTGGCAATATTGGTTTTGAAGTCACTCATATTGTTGACACATCGGTCAGGCGTTGGCTTCAGCAACGTATCGAGTCGGTCAAGGGGCAGCCGTGTTATGACGATGAACAAAAGCGTAATATACTTGCTTCATTGACTGCGGCAGAGGGGCTGGAAAAATACCTGGCCTCGCGTTATCCAGGTACTAAACGCTTTGGTCTGGAGGGTGCCGAAAGTCTGATCCCGATGATTGAAGAGTTGATTAACAGAGGTGCATCCTATGGGGCCAAAGAGGTTGTTATCGGGATGGCCCACCGTGGACGCCTCAATGTGCTTGTTAATATCTTGGGCAAAAAGCCCTCGGAGCTTTTTGAAGAGTTTGAAGGTAAGGCTGTGGTGGCCGGTTCAGGTGATGTGAAATACCATCAGGGTTTTTCATCAAACTGGATAACCCCCCACGGAGAGGTTCATCTGGCCCTTTCTTTTAACCCCTCCCATCTAGAGATCGTATCTCCTGTTGTCGAAGGGTCAGTAAGAGCACGTCAGGAACGACGCAAAGATAGCGAAAAAAGCAGTGTAATACCCATAGTGGTGCACGGAGATGCTGCTTTTGCTGGGCAAGGTGTGGTGATGGAGGTGTTCCAGATGTCTGAAACCCGTGGTTTCCATACGGGTGGGACTATCCATATTGTTCTGAATAACCAGGTCGGTTTTACCACTTCTCGCAGGGATGATGCTCGTTCCACTGAGTATTGCACCGATGTGGCGAAGATGATCCAGGCCCCCATTATGCATGTTAATGGAGATGACCCGGAAGCGGTTATATTTGCTACACAACTGGCGATGGATTATCGCAATACGTTTAAAAAGGATGTGGTCATTGATCTGGTCTGTTATCGACGCCGTGGTCATAATGAGGCAGATGAGCCCTCCGCGACTCAGCCTATCATGTATCAAACGATCAAAAAACATCCCACAACGCGTGAGTTATACGTGGAGAAACTTGACCGAGAGGGTGTTCAAGACAGAAGTCACGGCGAAGCGTTGATGGATCTCTACCGCAGCACTCTTGATGAGGGTGGGCACATGGTGGAACATTGGGTCAAGGAGCCTAATTTTGCGCTGTTTGTGGATTGGACGCCCTATCTCGGTACACCGTGGATTTCTAGTTACGACACCAGAGTTGATCTTGATCGCCTTAGGGCTCTGGGTATGAGTATCACTACGATACCAGAATCTTTCATCGTGCAGCGTCAGGTTGCCAAGATTTACAAAGATCGGCACTTGATGATTGAAGGTGAGATTCCGGTCGACTGGGGTTGCGCGGAGTCACTGGCCTACGCCAGCCTGGTTAACGCTGGCTATAGTGTGCGCCTGAGTGGTCAGGATGTTGGCCGTGGAACTTTTTCTCACCGCCATGCTGTACTGCACTCCCAGGAGGATGGCTCGGTTTTCATCCCCTTGCAGACACTCAATGATGAGGATGCGAAGTTTGAAATTTATGATTCGCTTCTGTCTGAAATGGCTGTCGTGGGGTTTGAGTACGGTTATTCAACCACTACCCCCAAAACAGCGGTAATCTGGGAGGCGCAGTTTGGTGATTTTGCCAACAATGCCCAGGTGGTTATTGACCAGTTCATTACCAGTGGAGAGCATAAGTGGGGGCGGCTGTGTGGACTGACAATGTTGTTGCCGCATGGTTACGAGGGGCAGGGCCCCGAGCACTCTTCTGCGCGTCTGGAACGATTTTTACAGTTATGTGCAGAAAATAATATCCAGGTTTGTATGCCGACGACGCCTGTTCAGGTATTTCATATGTTAAGGCGTCAAATGGTAAGGCCGCTACGTAAGCCGCTCATTGTGATGACCGCAAAAAGCCTGTTGCGTCACAAGCAGGTGATATCCTCATTGGAGGAGCTGGCAGAGGGCACCTTCAGAGCGGTTTTACCTGAGACCGACGATCAGGATCCAAACAAGGTCGAACGGGTACTGCTGTGTAGTGGCAAAATATATTATGACCTGTTGGAAAAACGTAGAGAAGTGGGTAAAAATGAATTGGCGATTATTCGTCTGGAACAACTCTACCCGTTTCCAGAGCAGGATCTTTACGATGCGATCTCATCCTACCCTAACCTCGGCGAGCTGACCTGGGTGCAGGAGGAACCTCTGAATCAAGGGGTATGGTACAGCAGCCAGCATCATATGCGCCGAACCATCGCCCGCCATAAAAATTATATTACTCTCAGCCATGTGTCACGTGAAGCCTCGGCATCTCCAGCCGCCGGTGTCATGGGTATGCATCAGGAACAGCAGGATAGAGTGGTCGACAGCGCTATCAAACCTTAGAGATTGAGCACAGTAGAAAGGAATTAGAATGACTATCGAAATCAAAGCCCCCGCATTCCCAGAGTCCATAGTAGAAGGTACTGTAGCAACCTGGCACAAAAAGCCGGGTGAGGCCGTTAAGCGAGACGAACCTTTAGTCGATATTGAAACTGACAAAGTGATACTGGAAGTGGTCTCTCCTGCTGACGGAACAATCACCAAAGTACTGAAAAATGAAAACGAAGTTGTGCTGAGCACCGAGATAATTGCTGAGTTTACGGCCGGTGCAGTTCAGGGGGGTGTCACTAGGTTGCCTAGTGAAGAGAGCCCTTTGCAAAATACCACTCAAAATATATCAGCCAGCCCTGCCGCACGGAAGTTGATACAGGAAAATAACTTGCAGGCAGAGGGTGTTACAGGTTCTGGTAAGGACGGCAGAATCACCAAGGAGGATGTTGTTAATCATCTCAAGACTGATAGCACTGAATCAGCCGTACCTGCTGTGGCCGTTCCGCCACCTGTTGCGTCCGCAGCTAATATTGTTATTGGTGATCGCCCCTCGAAACGGGTACCCATGACACGACTTCGTGCAACCATCGCTAAGCGATTGGTCCAGGCACAACAAACAGCAGCCATGTTGACGACCTATAACGAGGTCGATATGGGGTCGATAATCTCATTGCGAGCCAAATATAAGGCTGACTTCGAGAAAACCCACGGTGGTGTGCGGCTGGGCTTCATGTCGTTTTTTGTAATGGCCAGTGTTCAGGCTTTGAAACGCTTTCCTGCAGTTAATGCCTCTATTGATGGGGCTGAGATGGTTTACCATGGCTATCAGGATATTGGCGTTGCCGTCTCCTCCAAAAAGGGGTTGGTCGTACCTGTTTTGCGCAATGTTGAACAGATGAGCATGGTTGATATTGAAGCGGCGATTGTAAATTACGGTGCAAAAGCGCAGGACGGTAAGCTGACCATTGAAGAGATGACCGGTGGGACCTTTACTATATCCAATGGTGGTGTGTTTGGTTCGTTGCTATCTACCCCAATTCTTAACCCCCCACAGACTGCTATCTTAGGGATGCATAAGATTCAAGAGCGCCCTATGGCCGTTGATGGTGAAGTTAAAATTAAACCGATGATGTATCTCGCACTCTCTTATGATCACCGGATGATCGATGGTCGCGAAGCCGTTCAGTTTTTAGTCACTATCAAAGAGTTGCTCGAAGACCCAGCGCGCATCTTGCTACAGGTTTAGGTCAGTTTGTTTAATCTCTAAAAAGGTCTGGAAAATGGCACAAGAATTTGATGTGGTTGTTATAGGAGCAGGGCCAGCGGGCTATGTTGCTGCGATAAGAGCGGCTCAGCTGGGCTTCAATACTGCCTGTATCGATAAATGGCAGAATGAATCGGGCAAGCCATCCCTGGGAGGCACCTGTCTTAATGTAGGTTGCATCCCCTCCAAAGCCCTACTGGATAGCTCGCATAAATATGAAGAAGCCGCTCATGGCCTCAAAGCGCATGGTATCAATGCTGGCGAGGTAGAGATCGATGTGCCGACAATGATCGCGCGCAAGGAAAAGATTATCAAAACGCTGACTGGGGGGATCGCCGGGTTGTTCAAGGCGAACAGCGTTACCAGTCTTGCAGGTACCGGCAAACTGCTGGCTGATCGGCGGGTGGAGTTTACCTCTCATGGTGGCAACCAGGAAATAATTACTGCTGCCAATGTTATTATTGCCAGCGGTTCGGTACCTGTGAATATCCCGCCCGCTCCGATTAACGGGGATACTATTGTAGATAACGTCGGAGCACTTGCATTCCAAAAGGTGCCAGAGCGTGTTGGTGTCATTGGTGCGGGTGTGATTGGCCTGGAGTTAGGTAGTGTCTGGGCGCGGCTAGGTTCCAAGGTGACTATTCTTGAAGCATTGCCGGATTTTCTGCCGATGGTGGATGCGCAGATTGCTAAGGAAGCGCTGAAGCTCTATAAGAAGCAGGGTCTGGATATACGGCTAAGCACCACCGTTACAGCCTCATCAGTTGATGGTGCTGTTGTCTCGGTCACCTATAGCGATGCGGAGGGTGATCATGAGCTAAAGGTAGATAAACTGATTGTTGCGGTAGGGCGTAGGCCGTTTACCCAAAACGTATTGTCAGCAGAGAGCGGCGTTAAAGTTGATGAACGTGGTTTTATTGAGGTGGATGAGCAGTGTCGTACCGGTGTAGCTGGTGTCTACGCTGTGGGTGATGTTGTCCGTGGTCCGATGCTGGCGCATAAGGGGTCGGAAGAGGGTGTCATGGTCGCCGAAGTGATTGCTGGCCAGCAATCACAGGTCAATTATGAACTTATCCCCAGTGTTATCTATACACACCCGGAGCTTGCCTGGGTAGGGAAAACAGAGCAGCAGCTAAAAACAGAGGGTACGCCCTACAAAGTAGGTGTTTTTCCGTTTGCGGCCAGCGGCAGAGCATTAGCGGCCAATGATACCCAAGGAATGGTAAAGCTGATTGCTCATGAGGAGACAGATCGTGTATTGGGGTTACACATATTGGGCCCAAGTGCCGGGGATATGACACAACAAGGCGTGATTGCGATGGAGTTTGGTGCCTGTGCCGAGGATATTGGGTTAACCATATTTGCGCATCCGACACTGTCCGAAGCGGTTCACGAGGCAGCCTTGGCTGCAAACGGTCATGCGATCCATATCCCTAATCGTAAAAAGCGTTAATAGGCTAGTGTAACTGTTTGTTTTTAATTTATTTTTTTAATGTTATTTTTTAATTTAAGCTGGTTGGAGAGATATGAATCTACATGAATATCAAGGCAAACAACTGTTTGCAGAGTACGGCCTGCCCGTTTCCGAGGGAGTTGCAGCTGAAACGGTACAGGAGGCAGTTGACGCCATCGGTACTATTGGTGGTAGCAAGTGGGTCGTAAAGGCCCAGGTTCATGCGGGTGGTCGCGGTAAAGCCGGCGGTGTTGAGTTGGTTAGTAGCAAGGAAGAGGTTGAGGCGTTTGCCAGAAAATGGCTGGGGAACCGACTGGTAACCTATCAAACCGATGCGAATGGCCAACCCGTTAGCCGCATTCTGGTTGAGTCCTGCACTGATATTGCCCAGGAACTTTATCTGGGAGCGGTCGTGGACCGCAGTAGCCGCCGTATTGTATTTATGGCTTCAACTGAAGGTGGTGTTGAGATTGAGAAGGTGGCTGAAGAAACGCCAGAAAAAATTCTCAAGGCGACTATCGATCCTCTCGTTGGCGCTCAACCTTACCAGGGTCGTGAGCTCGCTTTCCAGCTTGGCCTTAAGGGTAACCAAATTAAGCAGTTTACCCAGATTTTCCTGGGGCTGGCTCAGCTGTTTCAGGATAAAGATCTGGCGCTTTTAGAGGTTAACCCGCTGGTGATTACTGAGCAGGGTGATCTGCACTGTCTGGACGCCAAAATTAATGTTGATGGTAATGCGCTTTATCGGCAGGCGCAGATTAAAGCGATGCATGACCCTAGTCAGGAGGATGAGCGCGAAGTCAGCGCTGCAAAGTGGGATCTGAACTATGTTGCTTTGGATGGGAGCATCGGTTGCATGGTGAATGGCGCAGGTCTGGCGATGGGAACGATGGATATCATCAAGACTCATGGTGGTTTTCCGGCCAATTTTCTTGATGTGGGGGGTGGTGCAACCAAAGAGCGCGTTTCAGAAGCCTTTAAAATCATTCTCTCCGATGAGAATGTTAAAGCGGTGCTGGTTAATATCTTTGGTGGAATTGTACGCTGTGACCTTATCGCCGAAGGGGTTATCGGGGCCGTCGAAGAGGTGGGCGTGAAAGTGCCTGTCATCGTGCGCCTGGAGGGCAATAGCTCAGAGCGGGGTTCACAGCTTTTAGAGCAAAGCGGGTTGAATATTATTGCCCCGCAGAGTCTGGCAGCAGCAGCAGAAGCAGCCGTAAAAGCAGCGGAGAGTAACCAATGAGTATTTTGATCGATAAAAACACCAAAGTCATCTGTCAGGGTTTCACCGGTTCACAAGGAACCTTTCACTCTGAACAGGCCCTTGAGTACGGCACTAAATTGGTGGGTGGCGTAACCCCAGGAAAGGGAGGGCAAAAACATCTTGGGTTGCCCGTTTTCAACACGGTCAGTGAAGCTGTGGCTGCAACGGGTGCCCAAGCATCAGTGATCTATGTGCCAGCGCCTTTTTGCAAAGATTCCATTCTGGAAGCTGCTAACGCAGGCATACAGTTGATTGTTTGTATTACAGAGGGAGTCCCGACGCTGGATATGCTGGAGGCCAAGGTTATATGTGATGAGCTTGGCGTACGTCTGGTGGGGCCAAACTGTCCGGGTGTAATCACGCCAGGGGAGTGTAAAATTGGCATCATGCCGGCAGAAATTCACCTGCCTGGCAAGGTAGGTATTGTTTCCCGTTCTGGAACATTAACCTATGAGGCGGTTAAGCAAACAACGGACCATGGTTTTGGTCAATCAACCTGTGTCGGTATCGGTGGCGACCCTATTCCCGGCTCAAATTTTATTGATATTCTGGCGCTTTTCCAGGCAGATGAAAAAACTGAAGCGATTGTCATGATCGGTGAGATTGGTGGCACCGCAGAGGAAGAAGCTGCTGCTTTTATCAAGGAAAATGTAACCAAGCCGGTTGTATCCTACATTGCCGGTGTGACTGCACCAGCCGGGAAACGGATGGGACATGCTGGCGCTATTATCTCTGGCGGTAAGGGTACTGCAGATGAAAAATTTGCCGCACTCGAAGATGCGGGTGTAAAAACGGTACGTAGTTTGGCCGATATCGGTACGGCACTGGCGGAAATTACTGGTTGGTAATAGTCGTTAGGTGCAAACCTATAAAAAAGGGTGGCTCATGCCGCCCTTTTTTATGCCCCTCTGATTGGTTTATGGTTAAATAGAGTTGCGCACAATTAATAAAGGAATCTTTTGGATGATGAGCCCAAGATTAGTGTTGCAACTCCTGCTTGTTTTGGTGATTCAGGGGTTTTGCATTTCTTTGCTGGTAGCCGATACAGTGGAGGAGGTTAATAGGGTTGAGCGGCAAACCGGGTTTGTGCGATACCCTGGGTCAAGTGTTGAACATTACCTGCGTAGCAGTGTAACCGATCATCAATGGGTTACCGGTAGCCTCAAAACGGTCAATGGTATTCTGCGGGTCGATAATGCGCAACGTATCTCTGGTGAGCTGTATCAAATCACCTACCGAATCCCCAGTGGCTATACTCCACAAGAGGTTTTTGACTATTACCGGACTTTGATTGCAAAGGCAGATGGACGAATTTTCTATGAATGTCAGGCGCGTCAATGCGGGGCAAGCAACCTCTGGGCTAACCGGGTTTTTAAGGAGGAAAAACTTTATGGGCCCGATCAATATCAGCACTATCAGGCTGCGATAGTTAATACTGAAAGCGGTATGTTTGCAGTGGCCATCTATAGCATCCAGCGTGGCAATCGACGAGTTTATCAGCATCTGGAACTGATGAAGCTGGTTGATCACGGCTTGGCCAAGGTCTCTGTGAACCCGGAAACTATATTGACAACATTAAGACAGGATGGGCACTGGATTCTACATGAGCTTGAGTTTGACGAAAAAAATCAACTCAAGTCTGGCCAGCCAACCCTGGTTTCATTGGCCGAGGTTATGACGAAAGATGTCCGGTTGATGATCTACCTGGTGGGGCATCTGGGTGTTGCGCATAATATGACAACGAAGGAGTCGATTGCTCTGTCAAAGCTCAGAGCTGAATCTGTTAAGCAGCACCTGATGGAAGCAGGAGTTGCTGCTGAGCGTATTGATGTGTATGGAGTTGGCCCGCTGGCACCCTTTGTTGGTGAGGAGCAGCGCCGTGATCGAATCGAGGCTGTATTAAAGCCGCATTAGGAAACCAGGGTCAGAAACTCATTGCGGGTTGATGCATTATCTCTGAAGTCACCCAGCATAGAGGAGGTTTTCATGATCGAGTTTTGCTTTTCTACGCCGCGCATCATCATGCACATGTGCTGAGCTTCAATAATGACTGCTACACCTGTAGCGTTGGTTATATCCAGTATTGTTTCAGCAATTTCCTGGGTCAGACGCTCCTGAATCTGGAGACGTCGGGCGAACATATCAACAATACGGGCAAATTTTGAAAGGCCCAGCACCTTGCCGTTGGGTGTATATGCCAGATGGCATTTCCCAATAAAAGGTAGCAGGTGGTGCTCGCAGAGTGAATAGAGTTCGATATCCTTGATAATAACCATATTATCGCAATCAGAATCAAACAACGCATTATTGACTATCTCATCAACGTTTTGTTTATAACCCTGGTTGAGAAATTGAAAAGCCTTGGCGGCACGTGCAGGCGTATCTTTTAAACCCTCGCGGTTGGGGTCCTCGCCAATCTTCTCAATTATCTGTCGATATAAATTTTCCATCAGACCTGTTGAGCTCGTTAAAAATTGCACCCTACTTGATGTTGGGTGATGGGTAAAGGCTTTTATTATGCTTCAATTGTGATATAACGGCCCAATTGCACTATAAAAAAATGATCTGGCGATGTTTTTTATTTGTATCTTCCCTGTGGGTAGGGATCAGGTTTTTTCTAGTTTTTTTGACTTTTAAATGGAAACCGCACATGGTCAATCCAATCTGTCCTATTGATGAGTTACTCAGTATTAGGGACTATATACGCTGGGGCTCAACACAACTTGCTCAGGCAGAGACCTATTGCGGTCATGGTACCGATAACCCATGGGATGAAGCGGTTTATCTCGTGCTGGGTTGTCTGCAGATACCCTGGGAGCGGGCTGAACAGGCGCTTGATGCACGGCTGACAACGGAGGAAAAACAGCACCTATCCAGCTTGCTGCAATATCGGATCAGGGATCGTGTACCGGTTGCCTATCTGATCAACACCGCCTGGTTCGCGGGGATGAGCTTCTATGTTGATGAACGGGTATTGATTCCACGTTCGCCCATTGCTGAATTGATTGAGCGAGGGTTTTCACCCTGGATCTGCGGTGATGAAGTGTTCCAGGTGCTGGATCTCTGTACGGGCAGTGGGTGTATTGGTATCGCTTGTGCGCAGGCTTTTCCTGATGCCAATGTCGATCTGGTCGATATCAGCAGTGCAGCTCTGGAGGTTGCGGCCATCAATATCAGGAAACACCACCTGGATCACAGGGTAACGGCCATTGAATCAGATCTTTTCGCTGAACTTAAGGGTGCTCAATACGACCTTATTGTCAGTAACCCACCCTATGTCGATGCTGATGACTTGAAAAATATGCCGGTTGAATACCAGCATGAGCCTGAACTGGGACTTGCTTCAGGCAGGGATGGGCTCGACTGTATTAAAAGAATATTGTCTCAAGCCGGACAGCATCTTACCGAATATGGTGTATTGGTGGCCGAGGTGGGTAATAGTCATACAGCACTGGCGCTGGCATTTCCCAAGGTTCCCTTTCTTTGGCTGGAGCTGGAGCGGGGCGGGCATGGTGTTTTCGTTTTAACCTGTGCACAACTTAAACAATTTGCAGATGAGTCTGCCTGCCGGTGATATAATTCGAACCCGGATAATTTATGAATTATCCGGGTAAAGTGTTCAGAATGTTGAAAATATCAGGAGTCGTATGTCAGGCAATACCATAGGAAAACTTTTTAGTATCACTACATTCGGCGAAAGTCACGGAACAGCCCTGGGTTGCATTGTTGACGGTTGCCCCCCTGGCATGGCCCTGACTGAAGCAGATATGCAGGAGGATCTTGACCGCCGCAGGCCTGGCACCTCCCGTTTCACCACCCAGCGGAAAGAGGCAGACAGGGTGAAAATATTATCCGGGGTTTTTGAAGGTAGAACTACTGGAACACCCATTGGGCTGCTTATCGAAAATACCGACCAGAAGTCCAAAGATTACTCAGAGATCAAAAATACCTTTCGACCAGGGCATGCGGACTACAGCTATGATCAAAAATATGGGTTTCGTGACTATCGAGGTGGAGGAAGAGCTTCGGCTCGGGAAACTGCGATGCGGGTTGCGGCTGGTGCTATTGCTAAAAAATATTTGAAGGAAAAATGCAATATCAGAATTCACGGTTACCTGTCACAACTTGGCCCTATCAAGCTTGAGCCGCTGGATCTGGCTCAAGTTGGCAGCAACCCCTTCTTTTGTCCCGACCCGGCAAAACTTCCTGAGCTGGAAAAATATATGGATGCCCTGCGCAAAGAAGGTAATTCGGTTGGGGCGAAGATAACCGTAGCGGCAACCGGTATGCCTCCTGGTCTTGGCGAACCGGTGTTTGATCGTCTGGATGCCGAGATAGCCCATGCGATGATGTGTATCAACGCAGTAAAGGGGGTAGAGATAGGCGCTGGTTTTCAATCTGTTAAGCAAAAAGGAACCGAGCACCGGGATGAGATCACCCCAGGCGGTTTTCTTAGCAATCATGCCGGGGGCATCCTGGGCGGCATATCGACAGGGCAGGATATTGTGGTCCATATCGCCCTTAAACCCACCTCCAGCATACTGATTCCGGGTAAAAGTATCGACACGCAGGGCCACCCTGTGGATGTTGTCACCAAGGGCAGACATGACCCCTGTGTTGGAATCCGTGGTACACCCATTGCTGAAGCGATGTTGGCGATCATCTTGCTGGATCATCTATTGCGCAACCGGGCACAGAATCTCGACGTCAACTGCCCAACACCGGTTGTCCCTGCATCGACTGATCATTAGGAAACGCTGTTATGGCGTTGTCTGACAGCACCCATACGGTTCCCTACTGGCGGTTATCACGTTTTTATTTTTTCTATTTTGCAGTATTGGGTGCTCTGCTTCCCTACTGGAGCCTCTACCTTAAAAGTATCGGTTTTGATGTCACCGCCATTGGTTGGTTGATGGCGATCATGACCAGCACCCGTATTGTGGCACCCAATATCTGGGGCTGGCTGGCAGATAGAACCAGACAGCGCTTGCCCATAGTCAGAATCGGTGCTTTTTTGGGTTTTTTGTTTTTTCTGGGGGTGTTTTTTACCCAGGATTTTTTTTGGATGTCGCTGATAATATTTGGTTACAGCTTCTTCTGGAATGCTGTGCTGGCACAGTTTGAAGTGGTGACCCTTGGACACCTGGGTGAGCAGCGTAACACCTATAGCCATATTCGCTTATGGGGGTCGATCGGTTTTATCGTCGCAGTTACCGGGCTGGGATTGCTATTTGACCATTGGCCAATCAGCTACCTCCCCTATTTTATAGCGGCATTGCTGTTTCTGGTCTGGGCCAGTACTCTGACGGTCACAGAGAGGTCTGTGAGCATCCAGCATGAAGAGGCGGGAGCTGGTTTGCTCGATATCATACGTCAACCGGCTATCCTGGCTTTTTTCGTTGTCTATCTGCTCGTACAGGTGGCCCATGGCCCCTACTATGTATTTTTTACTCTTTATCTTGAAGAGTTACACTACAATCGGATGCTGATTGGGCAGCTTTGGGCGTTGGGTGTGGTGGCTGAAGTGGTCGTCTTTCTCTATATGCACCGGATAATGCATCGTTTTAGCCTAAGACAGATTATTTTAGTCAGCCTTATTTTAACAGCTTTACGCTGGCTAATGATTGGCTATGGTGCAGAGTTTGTCGGCGTGCTGCTATTTGCCCAACTACTGCATGCTTTCAGCTTTGGTACCCTGCATGCGGCTGGCATAGAGGTTGTCCACCGTTATTTTCGCGGTGGTCATGAGGGACAGGGGCAGGCGCTCTACAGTGCCAGCAGTTTTGGTGCAGGGGCGGCCATTGGCTTTAGTCTGAGTGGTTATTTATGGTCAGGCGTAGGGCCGCAGTTTACCTATTTGCTAGCTACTGCGGTTACGCTGGTGGCCTGCGCTGTAGCTTTTATTTGGATCCGCTTTGACTTATTGGAGTCTTAGCCTCGGCGAGGAGTAGCTCTACACAAAAGCCCTGAAACATTTAGAGCTTATATCTCTATATTGGTATTTAAAAATCTCACCAATCATATAAAATTATGAAATTGTTTTATCACCGTAGCCGCTGTAATATTTCCGGCCACCCAATCCTTTTAAACAGTATGCAATGAACGGCGTAAACGACGCCGATCGCCAATCAAGGGAGCGTAGCTGAAATGGCAGGCAGTACCCTGTATGACAAACTCTGGAAAGACCATCTTGTTAAAGAACGGGAAGATGGCACCGCACTTATCTATATCGATCGGCACTTTCTGCATGAAGTGACCTCCCCTCAGGCATTTGAGGGCCTTCGTCTGGCTAACAGAAAACCTTGGCGTATCGATGCCAACCTCGCCACTGTGGATCATAATGTGCCAACAACAGGTCGAGACTCAGGTATTGAGGGGATTGAGGATTCTGTTGCCCGGCTGCAAATCACTACGCTGGACGATAACTGTGATGCCTTTGGTATTCTTGAATATAAGTATCAGGATGCGCAGCAGGGTATTATCCATGTGATAGGCCCAGAATTAGGGGCGACACTGCCAGGAATGACCGTTGTATGTGGTGATTCTCACACCTCGACTCACGGTGCGTTTGGTTGCCTGGCACACGGTATAGGCACCTCTGAAGTTGAGCATGTGTTGGCTACGCAGTGCCTGATTCAGAAAAAAATGAAAAATATGCTGATCCGGATCGATGGAAAACTGCAGCCTGGCGTTAGCCCCAAGGACGTGATCTTGGCCGTTATCGGTAAAATTGGTACTGCAGGTGGGACCGGTCATGCCATTGAATTTGCAGGCGATGTCATTCGAAATATGTCCATGGAAGGGCGTATGACAGTCTGCAATATGGCGATTGAGGCGGGTGCCCGCGCTGGAATGGTAGCCGTGGATGAAACCACCATTGAGTATGTCAGGGGTAAGCAGTTCGCACCCACAGGCCCAAGCTGGGATGCAGCGGTAAAAACCTGGCGAAATTTAAAAAGCGACCCCGATGCACAATTTGATCAGGTTGTGGAGTTTCGTGCTGAGGATATCCGGGCTCAGGTAACCTGGGGAACCTCACCGGAGCTTGTTGTTGCGATTGATGAACGGGTGCCAGACCCTGACGCCCAGCAAGATCCTGTAACCCGGGAAGGTTACAAGCGGGCGCTGAAATACATGGGGCTTGAAGCCGGGATGCTAATAACGGATATCAAACTGGATCGTATATTTATTGGTTCCTGCACCAACTCAAGAATAGAGGATCTGCGTGAAGCTGCGGCAATTGTTAAAGGAAAAAAGGTGGCCAGTTCCGTTAAACAGGCAATGGTCGTGCCTGGCTCTGGTCCGATCAAGGTTCAGGCGGAGCAGGAGGGGCTGGATAAAATATTTATAGACGCAGGCTTTGAGTGGCGTGAACCCGGTTGCTCGATGTGTTTAGCGATGAATCCGGATCGACTGGGTGCAGGAGAACATTGTGCTGCAACCTCTAATAGGAATTTTGAAAGTCGGCAAGGGCCGGGGGGGCGAACACATCTGGTCAGCCCAGCCATGGCTGCGGCAGCTGGCATCGCAGGTCATTTTGTAGATCTATCAAAATTAGAGGTTAGCCAATAATTTTTACTAAGGCGATCCTGTTAAAGCAAGATTATAGAGATAACCAATATGCAAGAATTTATTAGGCACCATGGGCTGGTTGTACCATTGAACCAGGAAAATGTTGATACTGACCAGATCATCCCCAAGCAGTTTCTGAAATCGATTAAGCGCACCGGCTTTGGTCCAAATCTTTTTGATGAGTGGCGCTATCTGGATGAGGGACAGCCTGGGCAGGACTGTAGCCAAAGACCATTAAACACTGATTTTATACTTAATCAGCCTCAGTATCTGGGGGCGAGTATTTTGCTGGCACAAAAAAACTTTGGCTGTGGGTCTAGTCGTGAACATGCACCCTGGGCGATTCTTGAATATGGTATACGTAGCGTTATCGCGCCAAGCTTTGCTGATATATTTTTTAATAATAGCTTTAAGAATGGTTTATTACCCATTGTTCTTGAACAGGAAAAGATCGACGACCTATTTTTGGAAGCTGAGTCTGAACAGGGCTGCAAGCTTGATATTAACCTGGAAAGTCAAAAAATAACCCGCGCTGATGGAAAAGAATATTCCTTCGAGGTTGACCCGTTTCGTCGCCACTGCTTGCTGAAGGGGTTAGATGATATAGGTATATCATTGGAAGATACCGACCTGATCCACAGCTATGAACAGCAGCGCCGCGAATCCAAGCCCTGGCTTTTCCGATAAATCAGATTAAAAACAGCTGCTAACTATTTGAAGGTAATATGATGTCTCAAAAAATATTGATTCTTAAAGGTGATGGTATAGGCCCGGAAATTGTGGGTGAAGCGGTCAAGATTATCGAAGCGGTGGACCGTAAATTTTGTTTGGGTGTTGAGTTGACCTACGGGCTAATAGGTGGTGCCGCTTTTGATCAGCACGGAACTTCATTACCCGATGAAACCATGGCGCTGGCAAAACAGGCTGATGCCATACTGCTGGGTGCGGTGGGTGGGCCGAAATGGGATCGTGTGGACGGAAATCTTACCCCGGAAAAGGGGCTTTTAGGCATTCGCTCAGGGCTGGAACTCTTTGCCAATTTTCGCCCAGCGATTCTCTACCCCCAATTGGCTGAAGCGACCTCTCTGAAACCGGAACTGATTACCGGTCTTGATATACTGATTGTCCGTGAATTAACCGGAGGCATCTATTTCGGTAAACCTCGGGGTATTCGAACCCTGCCCAATGGTGAACGGGAAGGTTTCAATACCTATGTTTATTCAGAAAGTGAGATTCGCCGTATTGCTCATGTAGCCTTTCAGGCAGCACAGAAGCGTAACAAGCGACTCTGTTCGGTAGACAAGGCGAATGTTCTGGAGGCCACTGTGCTATGGCGGGAGGTTGTGACAGAGGTGGCAGAGCAATATCCTGATGTAGAGCTTAGTCATCTGTATGTGGATAATGCCGCCATGCAGCTGGTGCGGGCTCCCAAGCAGTTCGATGTGATAGTTACCGGGAATATGTTTGGCGATATTCTTTCTGATGTGGCGGCGATGCTGACCGGATCAATTGGCATGTTGCCCTCAGCTTCGCTCGACTGCAATAATAAGGGATTGTATGAGCCTGTACATGGTTCGGCACCCGATATCGCAGGACAGAATATCGCTAACCCTTTGGCAACAATTATCTCTGTGGCAATGATGTATCGTTACACCTTTGGCCGAGACGATGTTGCGCAAGCCATAGAGTCCGCAGTGGTGTCGGTTCTGAGCAGTGGTGCGCGCACTGCGGATATTGTTGCGGAGGGGGACGAAACGATCGGTACAGTGCAGATGGGCGCCGCGGTGGCTGCAGCACTTGAATGATATTGGATTCTTCAGGGAAGCCTCTTAATTTTTCTTTGGTTTTCGACTAAAATCTGTTTTTTTACAGGTGTCGACAGTTTATGAAATAACTGCCTGCACCCCGTTTTTTGAGGTTTGAATAGGGCGATATGACTGAGCTTTTTGATATAGCGGTGGTTGGTGCCACCGGTGCTGTTGGCGAAACTATGATCTCAATACTTGAAGAGCGCGATTTTCCAGTCGGTCGGTTGTACCCGTTGGCAAGCAGCCGATCTGCGGGTAAAACCCTGGTGTTTAAAGGTAAGTCGCACCGCGTAGAGGATCTTGCAGAATTTGATTTTAGCAAGGTGCAGATCGGATTATTCTCTGCGGGGGGTAGTATTTCTGCAGAATATGCACCCAAAGCCGCAACTGCAGGGTGCGTGGTTATCGATAACACCTCACATTTTCGTTACGATGACGATATCCCTCTGGTTGTGCCTGAAGTCAATCCTGGTGCACTTGACGGGTTCAGGGTTCGAAATATTATTGCTAACCCCAACTGTTCCACCATTCAAATGCTGGTGGCGCTCAAGCCGATCTATGATGCAGTGGGTATTACCCGTGTTAATGTGGCGACTTATCAGGCAGTTTCCGGCACTGGGAAAGAGGCGATCAAAGAGCTTGCTGGACAGACTGCCCGCCTGCTCAATGGGCAACCCGCTGATGCGGAGGTGTATCCAAAGCAGATCGCATTCAATGTGTTACCCCAAATCGATCTGTTTATGGAAAATGGTTACACCAAAGAAGAGATGAAAATGGTTTGGGAAACCCAGAAAATATTTTCTGATTCCAATATTAGTGTGAATCCAACTTGCGTGCGTGTGCCTGTATTTTATGGGCATTCAGAAGCGCTTCATATTGAAACCAGAGACCCCATTTCCGCTGTTCAGGCGACGGAACTATTGCGCCTCGCGCCGGGGGTAGAAGTTATGGATGAGCGTCAGGACGGAGGTTATCCAACTGCTGTGACTGATTCTGCAGGCCAGGATCCAGTGTTCGTTGGCCGTATTCGAGAAGATATCTCACACCCCAACGGTTTGAATATGTGGATTGTGTCAGATAACGTCCGCAAGGGGGCTGCACTAAACAGTATACAGATAGCCGAACTGCTGATAGCAGATAATAGATTGTGATTATTAAATTAGCCGACACTAATTCTGGCACTATGACCAGATTAAGCTAAACTTCCCTAAAAGTTTCAGCCCACTTGATAGGGTACACAGGCTGTTCGGGAAACGCTTGATAACTCCGTTAGTCTAAAAAAGGATGAGTCCTATGATGCGCAAATTTGCAATAGTGTTGGTCGCTCTTTGCGGCGCCCTGACAGGGAGTATTGCAACTGCTTTGGGTTTGGGTGAGCTGACTTTGCAGTCAGCACTCAACCAGCAATTCAGGGCAGAGATCCAGCTGCATAATGTGGGTGATTTATCCAGGAACCAGATAATTGCAAACTTGGCTAGCCAGGAAGATTTTGAGCGTGCAGGTGTTGAAAGAATATTTTTTCTGACCCGCATCCAGCTCGAAGTGGTACACAGATCCCCTGAAGACGTTATCATCCGGCTTACCACAGATAGAAATGTCAGGGAGCCATTCCTGAATTTTCTGGTTGAGTTGCATTGGCCTAGTGGGCGTTTGTTGCGTGAATTCACAGTGTTACTGGACCCCCCTGCGTTTTCTGAAATACCTCCAGCTCCTGTCAAGCAGACTCAAGTAGAATCGGCCAAACAGGCGTCAGCACTGGTAGCTGAAAAGCCAGCAGCCGGGGAGCCGGTTGATATTGATCAACGGACTGATAGCAGGGTGCGCATAAAAAAAAATGATACGCTTTGGAGTATAGCTCGCGATCATCGGCCGGAGGAAAGTCTATCTATTCGCCAGACTATGCTGGCGATTCAGAAAAACAACCCCCAGGCTTTTATTAATAATAACATCAACCTGATAAAAGCCGGGCAGTTGCTTACCATTCCGTCGGCTACCGAGATTCAGAACTTCTCTTCATCACAGGCTGTTGTCGAAACTCGTCGTCAAAATGATGCCTGGAGAAACCAGGATCTTATCGATACCACCAATAGGGATGAGGCTCCAGGACAAGCGGTTGTAGTGGATGAGTCGGTTACTGCCGCCGCCTCAAAGAGGGTAGCGATCGATGAAGGTCTGTTAGAACTAGTTAGCGAAGATGCTAGTGATGAAGGCATGCTGGCTGCCAGTGCCGCCACTGAACTTGAAATAGCTCGGGAGGAGGGTGCAGGTACGGCTGGGCCCAACGATGCCAAACAACAGTTCGGTTTAGAATCTGAACCGGGTAGCTCAACGGGTGCCGTTGCATCTTCAGATGAGCTTGATCTGCTTAGAATACAACTGGAAAAATTGCAAACCAAGATCAGCGTACAGGATGATCAGTTGGCACAGTTGCAGGCATCACTGGCTAACCAAAAGACGATAACAGCGGGTGCTAAAAACACAGCGAATAATAAAGATAATACGAAAAATCAGTTTTTCGAAGGCGAAGACCTGTTCAGTAATGCACTTTATATTGGTGGTTTGATATTCCTTATTCTGGCCGGGGTGGTTATTTATGGTGTTATCTCAAGGCGTCGAAGTGAATCCGGCGCCTATCCGAGCGATCTCCAGGACACGCTGAATCATGTTCAGGATGATGTTGAGCTTGATGGAGAATTTGAAAAAGAGCTCGATTTAACTGAGCCAACCCTGAGTGCTGAAAACTCAAATAGTCAGGTGGTTGCTCAAGAGACCGACCTCAGTAAATATATAGAGGAAGCGGATATCTATATTGCTTATGGCCGTTATGAAAGGGCTGTAGAGACGTTGAAACCGGTGATTGACGATAATCCCGAGAATAAAAACCTTCGATTAAAGCTGGCTGAAATCCACATTATCACAGGTGATGATGCTGGACTGGCTGAGCAGGAACGTGCACTACAGAACCTGGGCGATACTGATGGGCTGGCACATCTGGCGATGCTTAAATCCGAATCCGAGATTAAAAAAGAAAAGCCGGAACACGCCCAGGAAGAACCTGCTGAAGCACCCGAACTCATTCAGCCTCTGCCAGAGCGAGAGGAGCTGGCTGATATTGAGTTCAGCCTGGAAGAAGAGACAGAAGAAAGCCGGGCTGAAGATGGAAAGAATACTGTAGTTGATGACTTTTCTGATGATTTTAAGTTTGAATTGTCGATGGAAGATATCAGTTCTGATGAGGCGGTTTCTCAAGAGAGCACAATGCAGTTATCGGATGATAACGCTGCGCCGGACGATATCGATTTTCTGGTGGATATTGACGAGGCTTCCACTAAGCTGGAGCTGGCTACTACCTACATTGAGATGGATGACAAGGAAGCTGCGGCTGAGATACTGAAAGAAGTTCTGGAAGAGGGCAGTGATGAGCAGAAAAAGCAGGCTCAGGAATTACTTAGTAATCTCTCCTGATCTTGGCTGGTCACGATGCTACTGGCTCTGGGCCAGACCTACCCTCTAACAAAGTTGCTCTTGGTATTGAGTATGATGGCAGTCAATATCATGGCTGGCAGCTACAGAGTCATGATCCTAAAACTGTTCAGGCCGAAGTTGAAGCCGCCCTATCTCGAATAGCTGACCAACCCGTACGAGTAATCTGTGCCGGAAGAACCGATTCTGGAGTTCACGCTACTGCGCAGGTAGTGCATTTTGATGCGCCCTGCTGGAGAGGTGAGCGGGCATGGATCCAGGGCACCAACAGCTATCTTCCCAGGGATATCAGAGTTCTTTGGTGTCACTTTGTAGCGGACGACTTTCATGCCAGATTTCGTGCTCAGAGCAGGCGTTACCTTTATGTGATTAATAATCGCCGGGTGCGACCCGCTATTATGACAGAACAGTTGACCTGGGAGCGTCGACCGCTGGACGTAGACGCTATGCACGCGGCAGCGCAACATCTACTTGGGGAAAGAGATTTTTCATCTTTCAGGGCCAGCCATTGTCAGGCATTAACTGCTTTTAGAAGTGTGCATCATCTGCGAGTAAAGCGGGTTGCTGATCTGATTATTATTGATATTAAAGCCAATGCGTTTTTGTATCACATGGTACGTAATATTGCTGGTGTACTCATTGAGATTGGCAGGGGTGATCGAGAGCCCGAATGGGCGAGGGAGGTGCTTGATGCACATGACCGCAAGGTTGCTGGGGTAACCGCGCCATCCCATGGCCTTTACCTGGTAGACATTAAATATCCCGACCAGTACGGACTACCGAATATTAAAGCCCCCCCACTATTTTTAAGTCAAACTTTACTTTGAGGGATAGCGGCGTCTGATGGTTACTATGCTTGATCTCAGATCTGTTCAAACAGGAGCGCGTTATGAATAGAACCCGTGTTAAAATCTGTGGGATTACCCGAGTTGCAGATGCCCAGGCAGCCGCAGCTGCAGGTGTCGATGCCATCGGGCTGGTATTTTATAGCAAAAGTCCACGTGCCGTGGATGTTGAACAGGCCCAAAAGATTGTCAGAGTACTTCCACCCTTTGTGACAGTGGTTGCGCTGTTCGTGGATGCAGATGCTGACTATATTCATCAGGTGCTCAATAGCGTCCCCGTGGATCTTTTACAGTTGCATGGAGAGCTTTCGGAGCGGGAGTGTGCGGCATTTGGTAAACCCTATATTAAACCGGTTCAGGTCAGGGCAAACACTGATTTGAAAGCTTTACGCAAACAATATCCAGGAGCGCAGGCGCTGTTGCTTGATGCCTGGCACCCGAAACTTGCGGGGGGCACCGGAGATCTCTTTGATTGGAAGCTGGTGCCGACAGATCTTGACTTTCCAATTATCCTGGCAGGGGGGCTTAATCCCAGTAATGTGGCTCAAGCTCTCAAGGGGGTCAAGCCCTGGGCCGTTGACGTCAGTGGTGGGGTGGAAGCTGAAAAGGGTATAAAAAGTGCTGATAAAATCAATGCATTTATAAAAGCGGTAATACAACAGGACGTTTTGATGGGCGGCAAATAAAAAAAGTACGCTCCATTAGAGGACGATTCTAGTAAGGCACGGTACAATAGACTGTGATAATTAGATGATGCCGGTAAATTACTGGTGAGTTTAAAACAAACTAATGCCTGATAAGAGTGAATAATGCAGAATGAGTAGCTGGCTAGAGAAAATTGTGCCTTCTATTGTTCGTTCAGAACAGAAGCAGCGCAGCAGTGTGGTCCCAGAGGGTTTGTGGAAGAAGTGCCCTAAATGTGAAGGGGTGCTCTATCGACCGGAACTTGAAAACAATTACGATGTTTGTCCAAAGTGTGGCTATCATATGCGCATCGGGGCACGCCGACGTATAGATATTTTTCTGGATCCAGATGAGCGCACCGAGATTGCCGCTGATCTGGAGCCTGAAGATCGCCTGAAATTCAAGGACTCAAAGAAATACAAAGATCGATTAGCCGCAGCGCAAAAAGCAACGGGTGAAAAAGATGCGCTGATCGCCTTCAAAGGTAAATTGAACGGGCTGCCGGTGGTTGTTTGCAGTTTTGAGTTTAATTTTATGGGTGGGTCCATGGGGGCTGTGGTTGGCGCTCGATTCGTCAGTGCTGCCAATATCTGCCTCAAGGAAAAAATACCGCTCATCTGTTTTTCAGCCAGTGGCGGCGCAAGGATGCAGGAAGCATTAATCTCTTTGATGCAGATGGCCAAAACAAGTGCAGCTATTGAGCGCATGAAGAAGCAACGGATCCCCTATATCTCTGTCCTGACAGATCCTGTATATGGTGGCGTATCCGCCAGTTTATCGATGCTGGGCGATATCAATATTGCAGAACCCAATGCATTAATAGGGTTTGCAGGGCCGCGTGTAATCAAGCAAACAGTAAGGGTTGATCTGCCCGAAGGGTTTCAGCGCAGTGAGTTTTTGCTTGAACACGGAGCTATAGATATGATTGTCCATCGCTCAGAAATGCGTGATCGACTTTCTGGTTTGCTTCGCAAGTTATTGCCACCTGTGCCCGAAGCGGTCATTGATGATGAAAGCGATACGGATATAGAGGACGATTCCAGTCACGTGGTCTGAGATGCAGTTACCTGTTTATATACTCACTCAACAATATATGCTCTGATGTCTGTTGAAGATTGGGTAGCAAAGCTCGAGTCTTTGCAGCCAGATAAAATTAAAATGGGGCTGGATCGTGTTGCCTGTGTCGCA
>CAYYRK010000014.1:0-27778 GCA_964473915.1 uncultured Pseudomonadales bacterium | reverse complement strand
GTCTTTACTCCTTAATCGCAGCTATTTTCTTCATTAGCCGTTTCATGGAAACCGGTTCCATTGTGCCCAGCTTTTGGGCATAAATTGATACTCGGTACTCTTCGATCAACCAGCGGATTTTAACTGTTTTTACAGTATTGGCTCCTGTAGATAAGGCTCTTTCCAGCAGAGTTTCGTACTGACCCCATAGCTCATCAAACTCTTTGCACCAGACTTTTTCTCGGGATAGATTGTCCTGTATTTTATCCAGTCTTGATTCAATCGCAGAAAGGTATCGCGGGTATTGCTGCAGATAGATCCAGTCTACCTGAGCGGCAAAGCCCTTTAGGAAAAGGTTTTTCAACTGCTTGCTGATATCTTCGTAAATAAAATGCCAGGCTTTTGGGCCCTCTATTTCAAGGCTACGGCAGATACGGTGATGTGCAGCCATGACTTCGCAGAGGTGTTGGGCCATAGCGTTTGCCGTTTCCACCAGATGCACTTTTCCCTGTTTTAGCAGAGTGCAAAATTCCTGCCTATTGTGGGGCAGCTTTTTTTCTGCCAGGAATGTCTGGTAATAGGCACCACGAAGAAGTGAATCAAGCAGTTCCTGGCGTGATCCAAGGGTTGTATAGTAAAGTTCAGTTTGTTTTAGCCCTGGCATATTTTTGATCAGGTATTTAACCTGTTGTGGCGTCTCAAGCATCAGCAGCCGGATTACACCCTGCTCGCTTAGCCTTACGGCTTTATCCCGACTGTCAACAGGCTGAAGCATCACTGAGTCTGTCTGATCAATTATCGCCGGATATACCTTCAACCGTACCCCATTTTGCTTAACTAACACCTCTTTTTCCAGGGTGCCAAAATCCCATCCGGTGATACCTTCACGTTTCAAGTCGGGGCTTTTAATGGTGTCCATTTTCTCTCGTATCTGGCTTGCGAGTTGCCGCCGAAGCTCATAAATATTTCGTCCCTGGGCCAGTATCTGCTCAGATTCGTCCAGTACCTGGATATTCATCAAATAATAATCATCCAGACGCGATAGGTCCCAGTCTGACCGGTTAATTTCAACTCCAGCAGAACGCTGAATTGCCAGTGCTAAACTTTCAGCCAACCCCGCATCTCCCTGTTTGATTTGAGTCAGCGCCTGATCAATGTGGTGGGGTACAGGTACAAGCTTTCTACGCAACGACTTTGGTAAAGCCTTTACCATTGCAATACACTTGTCGCGCAACATTCCCGGAACCAGCCACTCTAACTGTTCAGCCGATACCTGGCCCAACTGCGCGAGGGGGAGTGTAAGAGTTACGCCATCATTTATCAGGCCGGGGTTAAAGTAATAAACAAGTTTTAATTTCTGCCCATCACATATTAGACAATCAGGGAACTGCTCTGCGGTTACCCCAACTGCAGTGTGCCGCATTAGATATTCGCGTTGCAAAAATAGTGCTTTTGCCGGAGCCGATGATGCACTTTTTTTAAGCCAGCTACTCAGTAAACGACCCGAATGTATCTCTGCAGGCAGATTCTCATCATAAAAACGATAGATCAGCTCATCATCGATCATGATATCGTGACGCCGTGACTTATGTTCCAGCCTCTTGACCTCTTTGATGATCCTCCTGTTGTGTTTTATAAAGGCGACTTGATCTTGCAATTGGTTTTCTACCAGGCCACTGCGAATAAAAATCTGTCTTGCATCTACAGCATCAACCTGCCCATAGTTAACCCTCCGACGGCTGACCAGGATCAAGCCATATAGGCTTACCTGTTCATAGGCCATGGGTTGTGCCCGTTTTTTCTCCCAGTGAGGTTCAAGATACTGGTGTTTGACCAGGTGCTGTGCCGCAGCCTCAACCCATAGTGGTTCAATTTTGGCGACCCCTCTGGCGTATAGTTTCCGGGTCTCAACCAGCTCAGCAGCCATCACCCACTTAGGACTCTTTTTAAAGAGCATGGAGCCAGGAAAAATATAAAAACGACGATTGTGTGCTCCCCGGTATTCACGATTATTGTCTCGTTCACCGATATGGCCAAGCAACCCCGTCAATAAGGCCCGGTGAATACTTTCATAGTCAGCAGATTGCTGATTAATTTTTAATTTCAGGTCTCGACAAACTAGCAGCAGTTGCCGGTGGATATCTCGCCACTCCCGGATACGCAGCCAGGAGAGGAAATTTTTCCGGCAATATTTTTGAAACTGATTTTGGGAAAGATTTTGTCGCTGCTCCTCTATGGTGCGCCACAGATTCAGGTAGCCTAAAAAATCAGAGTTTTCATCGTTGTACTGTTCATGTTTTAAATCAGCCGCCTGTTGCTTATCCAGTGGCCTTTCTCTCGGATCCTGTACGCTAAGTGCTGCAGCTATAATCAATACTTCGTCCAGTGCGCCCAGTTTCGTTGCGGCAATTAACATCCTGCTAATACGGGGTTCTACGGGAAAACGTGCCATTGCCCGCCCGAGCGGGGTGATTTTACGTGCCTCAATGGCCCCCAGCTCATTGAGTGTGCGATCTCCATCACGGACAGCTTTGGGTCCAGGGGCATCCACAAAGGGAAACTGATCAATATCTCCCAGTCGCAAACTAAGCATCTGTAGAATAACTGCTGACAGATTGGAGCGTACAATTTCCGGATCAGTAAAATCGGCCCGGTTGTCGTAATCTTCCTCTGAATAAAGGCGCACGCAAAGCCCTTCCGCGATACGTCCGCAACGACCTTTTCGCTGCTCAGCACTGGCCTTTGAGACAGGTTCGATCGGTAAGCTCTGAACCCGAGATCGCAGGCTATAACGGCTCATTCGGACAAAGCCGGTATCTACCACATAGCGAATACCCGGTACGGTAATGGATGTTTCCGCCACATTGGTAGCCAGGATGATGCGCTGCCCCCTGTGGGGTGCAAACACCCGGTTTTGCTCTGAATTACTTAACCGTGCGTAAAGAGGCAATATTTCTATATGCTGTAGATGCAGGTCTTTGAGTGTTTTATGCACATCACGAATCTCCCGCTCACCACTTAGAAAAACAAGGATATCCTGTGGTCCGGATGTGTGGCGTAGTTGTTGAATATAAGCCACCGCATTGGCAACAGCCCCCTGAACGTCCACCGTCTCACCAGCTTGCTCGCTCTCCATGGGTAGATATTGAACATCAACCGGCCAGGAACGCCCTGAAACCTCTAGGACCGGGGCACCATCAAAATGATCAGAAAACCGTCTAAGATCGATGGTGGCAGAGGTGATTATGAGTTTTAGGTCAGGTCGTTTGGGTAGTAAAAGTTTAAGGTAGCCCAGCAGAAAATCGATATTCAAACTTCGTTCATGGGCCTCATCGATAATAATCGTGTCATATTGATTAAGCCATGGATCGTGAGAGATCTCGGCAAGCAAAACACCATCCGTCATCAGTTTGATGCGGGTTAATTCACCTACCAGATCGGTAAACCGTACCTGATACCCTACCAGATTACCCAGCTTGGCCCCCAATTCATCGGCAATTCTTGAGGCTACTGTCCTGGCTGCGAGTCTGCGGGGCTGGGTGTGGCCAATACTGCCATAAACGCCGCGCCCCAGTTCAAGGCATATTTTTGGAATCTGGGTGGTTTTTCCTGAGCCGGTTTCCCCCGCGATAATGACCACCTGCTTATCTCGGATAGCTGCCGCAATCTCCTGGCGTTTATTGCTAATCGGTAGCTCGCTCGGGTAGTGGATTATCGGAGTAGCGGCCAGACGTCGTGCTGCCAGTTGTTCAGAGAGTACTATCGCCATTTCCAGTTTATCGCAGGTGTTGTCAGCCCCGTTATTACCGGTTTTCCTGTGCAGACGTTGCCATTGCTGGAGTAGTCGGTGTCGGTCGCGCAACATGCAGCGCGCTACACGTTCTTTAAGTATTTTTAAGCCTGTACTCGACATCGAAAGTCTCGTAGTTATACTAGCGTTAAGGGCTACTGAGCCTCGTTAATACCGTTTATCAACAACTAACACAGGGTAGCGCCAGCGATGCAGTATATGGAAAATATCCCCTTTGATGAACTGAATGTGGGTGACAGGGCGAGCACCGAGCGCAATCTGGTTGAGAAGGATCTTACCCTCTTTGCAGCCGTGTCTGGTGACCTCAATCCAATCCATCTGGATGAGGATTATGCTTCGAAAACACCTTTCAAACAACGAATAGCCCACGGTTCCTGGTCAGCATCACTTATTTCAGCAACTCTGGCGACAGTAATGCCGGGGCCAGGCAGTGTCTATCTAAGTCAGACGCTTAAATTTTTACGGCCAGCTCATCTTGGAGACAGGCTTAAAATAGTGGTAGAGGTTATTGCAAAAAACGAAAAAAACAAGCGGGTCACGTTGGCCTGCCTGGTTACTAATCAGAGAGGAAAAAAGTTGGTTGAGGGAGAGGCTGAGGTGTTAGCTCCGACAGAAAAGATTAAACTGAAACAACCACAACTGCCGGAGATCCATTTCAGCTAGCCTGAATCTTTACGGTAACGCTGGACTTTCTGCAGTAGGTTCATCCTGGATTCTGGCAGTTTTCAGGATAGTATCGACTAGAAAGAGTAGCGCACTCCAAGATAGAGGTTTGCGTTAGATTCAAACTGGCCGAAGAAGCTGGACACCTCTTCTCCCTGAAATTCGTTGCCCCCCGCTTCCACCATCCAGTTGTCTGACACACGGTAATTAGCTCTTATTCTCACATGGTAATCATCATCTGTTTCACCATAAAAACCAAAAAATGACAGGGTCAGGTTTTGGTTCATCAATAGCTGTGTTAACCGCACAGTGATGACACGGCGGCGTTCATCTCTTACCACGCTGCCTGGGATAAGATTTATCAGATAGGCAGAATAATCATCCATCTGTTCCAGATAAAATTGCAAACCGGCTGTAAGATTCTTTCTTAATTCGCGTTCATAGCCGGCCATAAACCGCCATTCACTATTTCGTACGGCGGCATTTTTGCCCGAGTCACTCTCTTTGCTGTCGTAATAACCAAATTCAACACTCCCTATGCCTGTTAAAAACGGTGCCCGCAAGCTTGCGCCCCAAACATCGAGTTCCGGAAAATAGCCCCTTCCAGAATCGAGTTTGATGCCCAGTGGCAGTTTCCAATAGCCTCGATACCCGTATAGCGCGACCTCAGCAGAATTAATAAGACGATGCAGCCGTAGCGCTAGCTCATCTTCGCCAATCCATTCACCACGAGAGGTTACAGTCAATCTGTTATGAGCTCCAACCAGCTCACCTACAAGCGGTTGGAAGTAGGATAATCTCTCGCCATCGATATAACGGTCACTATCGAAACGCGGTGTATAAACGATATCAATGTTCAGCAACTGGGTAAAAAAACTACCTTTTAACGCATCCGAGGGTGCCTTGAGGTAGCTTTCATCTCTGCCAATAAAAAATGATTTCCAGTCCTTGGGAAACAGGTCGTTGATAAATAGCAGGTCACCTGTTCCCCAGGTCAGCACCTGTCTTCCCAGGTTAACATCAGCCCACGGCAGTGGTCGCACTAATAGGCTGGCCTCTCTTAGATCAAGCCAACCCTGGCCACTTTCAATATCATTGGCCTGTGTTGATGCCAGGTCATCATAGAGCAGATCAGTGACCAGGTGAGCCTCAACATCACCCAGCGCTATGCTCCAGTCCAGTTGCAGTCTTGCTTCACGAACGGTTCCCCTGTTCTGGTCAATCGGGTCACGGCTGCGCCAACCGCTCCTCATCTCGGCGAACCCTTTGATCTCTCCCCAGTTTGAGTGTTGCTCTGAACTTTGACGACCCTTTAGATCGGGTAGACTAAACCCAGAGGGCAGCTCCGGCTCAGCCAACTGAGTAGGCGAAGCCGGGAACAGCCCTTCCGGCAAGGAGGGTTCGGATTGCGCCAGCGCAATCGATGAGTACAGCCCCCAAAATAACAGGCCAACCAGTGAGCGCATGTTAATATCTCAGTGCTTGTCTTGGTGGGTTTCGCAGGTATCTTTCAGAAAAGATATTTTCTTTAAATCCCTCATCATAGCGAAGTTTTGAATATTCCAGAGTGGTATATCCACCCATCTTTTTATCAGACATTTTAGACCGGGTTACAGTGGCATAGCCCTGGATATTATCAACCCCCAGGGCCTCATAGGTTCGGTAGAGGGAATCGTGCTTATTGTAATACTCTATTTTGACCGGAATAAAGCTGGCCTTGTGTATCCAGCTTCGATACCAGCCAAACTCCACTTCATCCGCCTCTATAGGTATGCTT
This sequence comes from uncultured Pseudomonadales bacterium, assembly GCA_964473915.1. Classification (GTDB taxonomy): domain Bacteria; phylum Pseudomonadota; class Gammaproteobacteria; order Pseudomonadales; family IMCC2047; genus CAYYRK01. The sequence continues at coordinate 21,548 of CAYYRK010000014.1, read as the reverse complement.
TTCAGGATATAATACTGCTGGGTTTCGGACTCCAGCTCATGGCTGTCTTTTTCTGGAACCCGGCCAGATACATCTTCATAAAAAAAATGTGACCCGACAAAACTAGTGCGCACATCACTGGCGGCAATTCTACGCACCAGGTCAAGTGCCGGCAGATAGAGCCAACGATCATCCTCCCTGTCTGGATGTTTCCACACTAAAAATGCGGTCTTGCTAACATCCGCAGGGCGTTTAAATAGTACATAAAAACGCTGCTCTCGATCAACTTTATCGTTTATATCTAAACGTATTATAGCAAACTCGCGAGAGCGCTCTCGCCCCTGTTTGTCCACGATAGTCATTTTGACTTTGGCTCGGCCATCCGTACCCTGGTAGTAGGAGATATGGTTGGCCTTAGCCACGATATCCTGCACCTCCATAGCAAAAGTAGTGGAAGATGCAAATATCATAAACAGTATTGCAATCAAACTCTTAGGCATAGTCTCACCCCTTTTTAAATAGATGCTTTTCAAATAGAGTGATCAGTGCTGGCAGTAGTATCAAACTGACCGCTCCTGCGACCAACAGGATGCTGGATATCAGAACACCCACCGTCTTGTAGGGTACCAGTGGGGCTGCCAGTAGCGGCAGAAATCCACAGCCTATAATAATGATATTACGGCTGATCGCCCGGGCTGGCTCACCAAATAGTTGCACGGAGGTTTCCTTCCAGTTTCCTTGTTCTTGATAGATCTGGCGTGCTCTGACGATAAAATGTATCGCATAATCAACCGCCAGTCCAATACTCAGGGAGGAAAGAATGGCCACCGGCATATCGTAGTCCTTGCCGATAAAACCGATCACCCCGTAAATCAGTGTAATGGCCACGGTAAGAGGCAGCATACCCAGTAATCCCCACCAAAAAGATCGGAACAGGATCGTCAGCATGATCAGAACAACGACAAAGCTGCCAGCAAAGGCGGCTAACATGCCGACTACCATTTTTTGCTGCCAAACAAGATTAATGTAAGTCAGGCCAAACCAATCGTGTTTTAGTAAAATGGGTGCAGGATTATTTTCCAGATACTGATCTACCGCATTCACTACCTTTTGCATATCGCGATTATCACCACTTTTTAGCTGTATCCACAAAATGGCATGCTGAAAATCATGGGATACAAAGTGCCAAAGGTCACCAGGGCGATGGCTGCTTTCATAGGTCATCAGTGTTTGCGCCACTGCAGCCTGGCTTTGCGGGATGCGAAAAGCTTCATCATCCCCCAAATATAGCTCACGGTGAACCGTTTTAACAATATCAGGCAATGCATTGCTTTTCCCGACCAAACCACTGTCCAGCAGGCCCTGCTGCAGCCCCGCCACATATTCCAACACCTGTGGGTTTTTAAAGACCTCCCGCTGATTATGTAGAGATTCTAGCTGCTGTTCAGCAGCCTGCCAGCTCTCCCATTCTTCATCGGTCAGTGCTTGGTCCATCTGTTCGCGTGCAGTATTGACCAATGACCGATAAAGGGTGTCAACGCTATCTTCTCCCGAAATTTGCTGAACAACCGGGATTAATTTCGCGGCTATCAAGGGTGAAAAGTCCTTAATTAATTTTGTTAATTTCAGCTTCTCAGCCTTGATATCGTTGGGAAGCTCAGCATCCAGGGCCAGATATGCCATATATGTTCCAGCAAAACGCGCATTGAGTTTTTTATCCGCGATCTGTAACTCATGGGTCTTGGCAAACCATTTGATTGGATTATCATTGACTTCAATTTTTGACATACCCAGGCCTGCCACAATCAACAGCGGTATAATCAGAAGAACAATTGTTCGTGCTCGGCGTGTAGAAAACCTACGTAGCCGATCCATTAACAGGTGGATTCCGCTGGTTCCCCCTTCGCCTGCCCTGCTTGCGGCACCCAGGCCAAACTCTTCAAATGAAGCTTCTGGGATTCGCATGATAAACGCAGGTACTAATGTAATGGTTACTAACCAGGCGAGCAGCACACCCAGAGCCACAAAAAGCCCAAAGACTTGAACCGGGGGTATTGGTGTTAATGCCAGTGATGCAAAACCGATGCAGGTCGTAATGCTGGTAAACAGCATGGGCTTAGAAAGCTCCTGCATAACCTGGTTCAGCACTTCGCGTCGGCCTTTTTCTTTATCATAGCGATCAAAAAAGTCTGAAAGAATATGTACCGCATCAAGCACGGCGATAGGCATAATAAAAATAGGGATCATAGAGCTCATGATGTGAACGGTATAACCCGAGGTGATCAATAAACCCATGGTGCCAATAACGGCCACCAGCGCCACCAGCAGCGGCGCCAAGATCAGCACCCAATTACGGAAGAAAAACCACATCAGAGCAAAGATTAGCAGCATGGCTGAGGGCGCTGAAATAGCCATCTGCTTGAACATTTCAACCCCGAATTGATCCTGGGCAATGGGCAGGCCAGTCACATGGTATTCGTCCTGGCTATTAAAACTGGCAATTTTCTGTTTTAGCTCACTGGCCACTCTATAGCTGACATTTTTTTCAGTTAATGGGATATAAAGAGCCAGAGATTTGCCATCATCAGAGACGATGGAGTTGCGAAAAAATGGGATCCGCATGGCCCGCTCGGCCACAGCCAATGCCTGCTCATCAGATTCAGGGATGCCTGGGAGTAACCAATCGAATTTAACCGCCCCCATCCCTGCCTGCTCTATCGTATCCACAGTAGAGGGTGTAATCAGTTCAGCCTCGACAACGCCCTGCTGCTTGCCGTTCTCCTGCCAGTGCAAGTTAAGGGCAAATTGTGCCAGTTCATACACATCACCCAGAGTTTTGGCATTGAAGACACCCTGGGGATGTTGTTCATTAATGACCCCCACAACAATCATGTCATTAAGCGCAAAATCTTTTTGTTTTGCATTATGGAGCAGTCTGACCGGTTCATCGGCATCAAGCATGTTCTCCGGATCGGTATCGATCCGCAGAGAGTGCAGCTGGCTAAATTGTGTTGGCCACAAGCTTGGCAAAAGTACCAATGTCAGCATTATGATGCAAAAAGCGGCAGTAACCCCCAGGTATGTTAGGGGGTGTCGACCTGCATGATCTGATAATTTAATCATTTTACTGTTACCTGAATGCGGTGCCGTTTTTTAAGCCGGCTTTTTTGAGCATCAACGCCAGAGGGCAGAAACGAGTGAAAGCCGCCTGTAGCAGATTTAAGCCAACAAAAACACAGAGCAGCAGCCAATAGGGGCTTATAAAATAAGCCAGGGTTGATCCCAGCAAAACCATAAAGCCTGCAAAAGCCAAAACAGTACGTTCAATATTCATATTCATTTTTGTGATCCTCATCAAATTGCGGTGACTAGCGCCTGGTCCCCGATATATATTAGGACGCTCTTATTTTAGGCTTTACTAATTTAGCAAGTCAATATAAAATTGTCTAATGTTTTTTGATGATGCAGAGGCGCCCACCCTAATGAGAGAAGGGCAAGATATAAAATCTTTAATGGAAGCGGTTGATTTGTTAAAAGCGATTAGCAACCCGAAGCGCCTGGCCATTCTTTGCTGGCTTGATGAGGGCGAAAAATCTGTGGGTGAAATTGCTGAATTTTCACAGTTAAGCCAATCGGCTCTGTCTCAGCATCTGGCTGGCCTGAGATCAAAGAAGTTGGTTAAAACCCGGCGTGATCAGCAAAGTATCTACTATTCTCTGGCCAGTGGTGAGCTCAAAGCCATTATCGACCTGCTTCACGACCTGTATTGTAATCAAGCCAGTTCATGACCTGCCTCCAGCCCTGATAATTTCTCTCGCCCCACCTCAAGGACAATAAAATGATTCCAATTCTTGAAAGAGTTGGCCGAGGCGAGCTATTGATAGCCGATGGGGCTATCGGTTCACTACTGCTGGCGCAACAGAGCGAGCTGATCAAGGGAGCGTGTCCGGAACTACTCAACCTGTCAAAACCGGAAATTCTCGAAGATATCGCTGCACTATACCTGGCTGCAGGCGCGAATATCATTCAAACTAATACCTTTGGCGCCTCGCCGCTGAGGCTTGCTGACTACGGAATGGAGGGGCAGACAGAGTCCATTAACCGGGCTGCGGTACAGGCAGTCAAAAAAATCGTGGCAAACCGTGCCTATATATGCGCTTCCTGTGGGCCCAGTGGCAAGAAGCTTAAGCCTTCAGGTAGTGTGAGTGTGAAGGAGATGTCTGAAAGTTTTAGTCGACAGATCAAAGCGTTGGCTGATGCTGGGCCAGATATTATTTGCGTGGAAACAATGACCGATATTGAGGAGGCAGAGATAGCGGTCGATGTGGCCAAAACACTCTTTCCCGCCATACCTGTTATGGCTACCATGACCTTTAATGCAACACCGCACGGATTTTATACCTTTCTGGGTGTTTCTGTTGAACGTGCTGCCAAGGCGCTGGAGCAGGCTGGCGCAGATATTGTTGGTTCTAACTGCGGCAACGGCATTGAAGATATGATACTTATTGCCAGGCAATTCAGAGCGCATACCGCATTGCCATTGGTTATTCAGTCTAATGCCGGTTTGCCTATTGCGGGGCCGAAGGGCCTTGAGTATCCGCAAACTCCGGTATGGATGGCAGAACAAAGCAGGGAGTTGATCGCCGCTGGCGTTTCCATTATTGGTGGCTGTTGCGGCACGACTCCGGAACATATTCGGCAGATCGCCAAGGTCGCAGAGGAATATGGGGTTGGCGTGATGGTGGCTGAATAGTTTGAGGCCAATGTGCTGCGTGACTATTTAGAGCTCTATCAGAAAGTTATCAACTATAACCAGTTATAGCACAGGAAGCAGACACACAGAAAATCTGCTCAATAGATTTAATCTATTTTTGCAGTCCCGTGACCGGTCTGATGCAATAAAATGTTGAACTGCCTTGGGTAGGCAAGAGGGTTTGAAACTGAATCTTGAGGGATCCTCCAGTTTAGCAGAAGATCCCTCAATATTGTCAGCTTTATACAATCACAGTGATCTGATTAGTTACCCAGTCGCTGCAGAGCCTGACGAGTCAGATATTTATCAAAGGTATCAGTAGTTCCAGTGGTGTCAAAACCTGTTTTAATGCCACCTCTAACCTCCTTGGCGTGATTAAGGCGGGTCATTGCCCCGGTCTGGACATCCATTGATTGCACGCTGGCCCAGGACCATTCAGGGTTACCCTTACGGTCTCTGACAGCCAGGTCGCCCTTGGTTTGCTGGCTGAATCCAACTTCAAACGAGCGCCACAAGTCGCCGCGGCGATCATAGGTGATATAGCCAAGATAGACCTGGTTACGGGCATCGACATAGACCCGTTTTTTGCTAACAGGTGCACGCGGATAACCCGTAGGTTCTGCTTCAATGACATACACATCAGGGCAGAGTTCTACTGGTGTCTCAAAGAAGGTTTCGCCGGCCGGGCCGCCGTGCAGGGTGTGATCTTTTGACCAATTATCAACATCACCATTCCAGTTTTCAGACTGGCAAGCCAGCAACGGCTGGCGTCCGACTATTTTATTATTGCCCCAGGTCAGAAATGGGTCACCAGAACCCCAGGCATCGGATAGGAAGAAGGTCATGCCGGGTGCCAGTGGCTCAAAGCGCTGGTTGGCAGGGAAGCGACGTACCCGCTTAAAGGCTGGCAGATAGCCGTACAGATCAGGGAATTTGCGCTGGTCGTTATACCAGACACTCAAAAATGCGGTGCCCTTGTAGTCATTGGGGTAACTGAACCATATTGTTTGGCGGCGCAATTCGTCTTTCAACTTTTCCTTAAAGACCTTTCTACCGTCTGGGGCGCTGATCATACCCGTCATGTTTTTCTCGGCCCAGGCGAAATCGTATTCATATTCAACCTTGCCAGTCTTTCCGCTCAGTGCTTTGGCTTCAATACCAAAAAATGAGACATCATGGCGTGCCCAGCTCAGCGACAGGCCGCCGAATATTTCATCGGCAGTCTTGGGTTCGGTAAATGCCAGGCCGCCAATCCAGGGTTCACCTGTGGCTTTGGTGATGATGTTGCCATTGGCGTCCATTCCCGCTTTACCCTGGTTGCGCAGAGTCGCTTCGAGATAGTCAGCGGGAAATAGTTTAGTGACATCTGTGGTGCTAGGCACAATCTTGATTCGGCGGCCCATTTGTGAGATCTGCATATACATCACTGGATCCAGCAGATCTTTCACATGCTCTACATTGTTGGCGTCGACGGTGTCGCCGGTGCTGACCTTTCCTTTAGTGTAGGCATCGACCGACAGTAATTCGTCGGGGTATGCCTTGCTGATGTCACCTGTATTGCCAATCATTGGCCATAGAGAACCCAGTACTCCCGTACCCAATACACCTTTCGCAGTTTTCTCCATGAAGTAACGGCGACTATAATCGAAATCATACTTTCTAATATGCATCTTCAATCCTCCAACAAGATTTAAGAATCTTAATATTTGACCACAATAATGCGTTCCTTGCTCAACTCAACCCACCCTATTGACCAGCAGATCCCTGGGGGCAATGGATTTTTTTTAGCCACCCAGATCAGCAACAAAGCATTGGAAGTATAAAATCCCCTTTTCCAAAGGTTCTTGCCAAGATCTGACCACCCAGCCGAGATAGTGCCATAAGTATAGGCAGAATAAAAGCCCCCATCGTGCTGGGTATTCAGAGTCAGAATTAGGCACAGGAAAAATTAGTGTTCCTGCCAGAGGAGTTATGGTGATATTTTTGCCTATCTTTTTCAGGGTATTACGGGTGCTCTGGTTGGGAGGTTATTTCTGCCGTTCTATTGTTTTCTCCCGACCAACTCGGGCTGCATGTTATCTAACGGCAGGCGGTACTCTCTTCAGGCTGTTGCTTTGATGCCGATGAATCGGTTGTCCTTGTCAAAGGAGATGACAAAACACCCACTGATCCCGTGGTGGGAGACAAAGGGTTGGAGAATGCTGGAGGGAAATCTGATTGTTCGACCATCCTCTGCCCTGGCCACCACTTCTTTGGTTAAGCCTTGGTAATGGGCAAGGTAATCCTCCGCTGAGATCTGAATAGCTACGGTAACTTCTGTCATTTAACTATCTGATTTTATCCTAAAATATTTATCTGAGCATGCTATGTTCTGTAGCCCTCTCAGTCATAGGTCTTATGTGTTCCATAGGGATGCTCATCCATTAATAGTGGTCAACCCAGGGCTTAGGGTTAATGGAGCTCTATGCTCGGCATGGAGGCTTTTTTGCCCCCTTCTTTCTTATTGGTTTGACCCCATCTCCATAAGCTCCCGGATTGCGACCGCATACATAGCCAGGTCTGACTCGCCACTGTGACGCATCTCTGCCTGCATCTGTTTCCATTGGTTCAGCTGATCTTTATGGCCTTCAATCCACCATTCGACACGTTTGACGGCATCCCCCGGGGCATCACTATTAAGCTCTAGGACCGTCTGCGTGAGGATACTTAATTGTCGATCAATATCATCTCTGAAGGTGTCCCGAACCTTGATATACCACCGGCTCTCTACCTTGATATAATTTAATTGCCGTCTAAACCATTGCAGGTCAAGGTGGTGCGCTAAAAGAAAATAGACGCTTGCTACATAATCGATGGGCCGCGCCACCGTTTCGGCAATCTCACCTATATCCAGTGCAAAATGGGCACTCCCCGAATAGATTGAAGCGATCTTGTCTGCCAGAGAATCGGGTACACCACAGGAGATAAGATTATCGCGCTTATCGATGCAGTTCTTTTGCGCCTCCCCCTGCAGCAGCGACAGGTATTGGCTCTCCAGTTGGTTGACGCTGCCCCGATATTTGTCGACCAGCGTCCCTATGCAACCCGTTTCCCGGTGCCGTTTTAGCAGCCAGTGAGTCCCGTGCCCCACCACCCGCGTTACAGTAATCATCATCTCATGCTGAGTCTGTGAACTGACCTGGCCGTCAAGCCGTTCTAACTCTTGCCAGATTGAAGGCAGCTCATAGATATCACGCGCTGCGGCAAATGCCCTGACCACCTGTTCATCGTTTGCCTTTGTCGTTGTACGCATCTTGTCTACAAAGGTAATGCCCATGTAATTAACCAGCTCATTAGCCGTTTGGGTAGCGATCATTTCCCGTTTCAGGTGGTGTGTATACAGAGCCTGCCGGTGTTTTTTTACCAGCGTACCAGGAACGGCGGTTTCTAACTGGCGGGAGAGGTAGTCGTCGTCAGAAATCCCTGAATTGACCAATGAGTCTTTCAGTTGAGCCTTGCTATAGGAGATCAATACTGAAAGCTCCGGTCGCGTTAGCGCTTTGCCATCTGATTTGCGTTGTTTTATCTCCTCCTCGCTGGGCAAAAACTCCAGCTGCCTGTGTAACCGGCCTTCACTCACAAGGTTCTGAATGTAATTGTTATAGCCATTCATATGGCGTTTGGCCTGGGATTGGGCAATGCTGATCGCCTGGGTTTGCCGGTAATTATTCTGTAATACCTGCGCAGCTACTTCATCCTCCATTGTTGCCAGTAGCTGGTTACGCTGCTTTTCGGTGATATCACCGGCAGCACTTACTGCACCAAGCAATATTTTGATATTGACCTCGTGGTCGGAGCAATCGACACCACCTGCATTATCGATAAAATCAGTATTGCAGGCTCCACCTTTTAAGGCATATTCCACGCGCCCCAATTGTGTCATCCCCAGATTACCCCCCTCGCCAACAACTCTGGCGCCGAGCTCTGCTCCATTGATGCGAACAGGATCATTAGCTTTGTCGCTCACCTGTACATCGGTTTCTGAACTACTCTTGATATAGGTGCCTATCCCGCCATTCCATAGCAGGTCAACCTGGGCACACAACATAGCCCTGATTAGCTCATTAGGGGTCAGTGTAGGGGCGGAAATATTAAAGCGCGATTGCATCTGCGGTGAGATGGTTATCGACTTCACGTTTCTTAGAAATACGCCGCCGCCCTCTGAAATGAGGGATGATTTATAGTCGTTCCAGCCTGAGCGAGGCAGTTTAAATAGTCGCTTGCGCTCAGCATAACTTGAAGTTGCAACCGGGTCGGGGTCGATGAATATATGGCGGTGATCAAAAGCCGCAACCAGATGTATGTGTTTTGACAATAACATGCCATTACCAAATACATCACCGCTCATACCCCCGATCCCAACGACGGTAAAATCTGTGGTCTGCACATCAATATTCAGTTCTCGAAAATGTCTTTGCACAGAGATCCAGGCACCGCGTGCGGTAATACCCATGCCCTTGTGGTCATAACCCTGACTGCCACCAGAAGCAAAGGCATCCCCCAGCCAGAAGCCATACTCTTTGGCCAGTGCATTTGATATATCTGAGAAGGTTGCGGTGCCTTTGTCTGCTGCTACTACCAGGTAGGGGTCATCCTCGTCATAGCGAACCACATTGAGAGGGGGTACGACCTTACCGTCCACCAGGTTATCAGTAAGGTCCAATAATCCGCGAATAAATGTCTGGTAACAGCTGATGCCCTCGGCAAGGAGCTCATCTTTATCGGTGAGTTGATTGGCCAGGTGCAAAACAAAACCGCCTTTAGCGCCAACCGGAACAATAACTGCATTTTTTACCTGCTGTGCCTTAACCAGCCCCAGCACTTCTGTTCGGTAATCTTCAAGTCGGTCAGACCAGCGCAGCCCACCCCTGGCCACCTTTCCGCCTCGCAGATGGACCCCTTCCATATGGCTCGAATATACAAATATTTCATTACGGGGGCAGGGCATCGGGATATCTGGTACCTGCCTGGAATCAATTTTATAGGAAAAATATTCCTTGGGAATACCCCTGTCATCACGCTGATAAAAGTTGGTGCGTGTTGCTGCTTTGTTGAGTTGCAGGAATCGCTGCAGAATTTTGTCTTCACTCAGGCTTGGTACATTATCCAACAACTGCTGATGTTTTTTCTCCAGAAATTCGAGCTTAGCCTCTCTTTCCTCTAGTGTTAATTGCAGCTCAGGGTCGAATTTGATTATAAAATATTCTACAAGATTTCTTGTTACATCCAGGTGTTTGAGTAATGTGTCAGCCATATATTCCTGACTCAGACCCAAACCTATCTGTTTGGCATAACGCGCACACGACCTAAGATAGGCCACCGAGCGCCAGTCCACCCCTGCAGCCAGTATCAACCGGTTAAAATTATCGTTGGCGGCAACGCCTTTCCATATGTGCTCAAAAGCTTCAGTGAAAATCTGGTTATACTGATCCGCTTCTATTTTATCTCCCAGCCGGTAGATCAGGCTGAAGTCATGATTCCAGGTGACCTGACCCGATTTATCTATAATTTTATAGGGGTGCTCCCCCATCACTTTCAGGCCCATATTTTCAAGGATAGGGATAATGTCTGATAGTGGTAGTGGTTCACCCCGGTGATAGAGAGAAAAGTGTGCTTCGGACTCGCTCTCCTCAAATTTTTGGTAGAACCACATGTTGAGCGGACGCTTGTCAGATATAGAGAGGATATGGTGCACATCAGCAACTGCCAGGCGAGGAGAGAAATGGTCTCGGTAGCCGGCGGGGAACGCGCTTTGAAATCGTCGCCCGTAGATGATCCCCTGCTCCTCGCCATATTTATCAATCAAACCCTGTAGCAACTGATCCTGCCAGGAACGACTGACATCAATGACAGCTTGCTGCAGTGCGGCGACATCGTAGTCTATCTGTTGATTAGGGTCGGTTCGCAGGACAAAGTGGATACAGACCAGTACGGATTCACCAAATGTGGTGGTAAAATTGGCGTTAATCGCTTTAAATGCCTTGCAAAATATCTCCTGGATCTTTTCGCGAACATCAGTGTTGTAGATCTCTCTCGGCATGTAAACAAGACAGGAATAAAATTTACTGTAATGGTCCTGGCGAACAAAGACGCGGATCTGATGCCGCTCTTTAATCTGGGCAATTTTAACCGCAGAATCAAAGAGTTCATCGACATCCATCTGTAATAGTTCCTGACGGGGAAAGGTTTCGAGGACTTTTGCCAACTGCTTGCCCTCATAGCTATAGCTGTATAATCCGGAGCGCTGCATCACCTCTTCCACCTTGCGGCGCAGAACCGGTATGCTTCTGGTGCGCCCTGTGTAGACCGACAGGGTATAGAGCCCTAGAAAGCCATAAGTCCCCACCAGTTTGCCTGTCTTGCTATATTTACGAATCGATACATAATCAGGATATGCAGGCCGGTGTACTCTGGAAAGGGTGCCAGACTTGGAAAACCCCAGTAATCGTGGCCGTTCTACATATTCCAGGGTGCTTGCTGGCAGCTCATCCGTGAATTTGCTTTTCTGGGATCGATGCTTGCGTTTGACAATCCCCAGTTCTCTACCGTCAACATGCTGTATGTAGGTCTTGTCTTTCCTCTTGGTCAGTTTATATTCTTTGAAACCAAGAAATATAAAATTCTGATCCAGCATCCATTCCAGGTAGGCTCTGGCCTCCTTGACCTCATCATTGTGCGCATAAAAGTCACCCTTATCCATATGGGCTATTATTTTACGGGCCTCCTCCTGCATCGGAACAAAGTCTGAAACAACCACCTCAACATCGGCCAGAACCTCAGCTAGCGATAAAGAGATCTCTGTCAGTGTTTTATCTCCAGTCAGGCGATCTACTTCGAAATACATGAAAGCTTCAGTTTTATAATCCTTGTCACCGATAGCGCAGCCCTCTTCATAGTTGCAGGACTTCCGGTTGATTAGCCGGCCATTCGTATCTCTCAAGGTTTGATAGACAATACTCTGCATACCATGTACGCCAATCTCTCTGCGACTCAGTTCCATTCGAACCGAATCCACCAAAAACGGACTATCCATGTGAAGGACCATTACCACGGTGTGACTGGATTGCCAGTGGTGAGTCTCAAAATCCGGGTTAAACAGGTTTATTTTTGGTTGATCAGGACTAAACTGCTGAATAAATTTCCAGGCATTGAGTGTCTTGCCATAAACATCATCCAGTGCCTGGCAGACCAGCTCCTCTTCAGGCAGGTTCAAAAACCAGTGTCTGGCAAAGCTGACTATCGTCTCGACCTGATCTTTTTTCAGTTTTTTGTGAAATTCGGTCTCCAGATGATCCAGATATTCCGCCTTGCTGAGAATAGTTCCTGTTTTCATGTGTTGCTCCCCCAGTTACGGCAATATTGCCATGAACTTCGTACCAAGCCCTTGGTATCAATTTAGGCACTGGTGCTACAATAGTCCAGTTTTCCAGAAAATGACTGAGATAACTTCGTAAGATCTTCGTATTAATCAAGTATAGGACGTTACACTAGGAATAGTTTAGCTATTAGCGATGTCAATAAACACCACCGAAAATATTCAAAAAGGTAAACAGTGGCAATTCTGGATTGATCGTGGGGGGACCTTTACCGATATTGTTGCGCGCAGCCCCTGCGGGAAGCTGCTAACCCATAAACTGCTCTCTGATAATATCGAGCAATATCCTGATGCTGCGGTAGCAGGCGTTCGTCAGGTGCTTGGTCTGAAACCAGGAGAGCCTATTGCGGCTAACCTTCTGCATTCGGTTAAAATGGGTACTACTGTGGCCACCAATGCGCTGCTTGAACGCAAGGGCGAACCCACCGCGCTGGCGATTACTCGTGGTTTTCACGATGCCCTCAAAATCGCCTACCAAAATCGTCCCCGACTCTTCGACCTGCAGATCAAACGCCCCGAACTGCTCTATTCGGAGGTTATAGAGATTGATGAGCGGGTACAGGCTGATGGTCAGGTGCTGCAGCTGCCTGAACCCACTACGGTCAGAGCACAGCTTGAGGAGGTTTACCGAAAAGGCTATCGGTCTATTGCCATTGTACTGATGCATGGTTATCGCTATTGGGAGCACGAAAAACTGGTGGCAAAACTGGCCAGGGAAGTTGGCTTTACTCAGGTTTGTACAGGGCACCAAACCAGCCCATTGATAAAACTGGTTAGCCGTGGTGACACCACCGTTGTCGATGCTTATCTGTCGCCTATTCTCAGACGTTATATCGATCAAGTGGCCGTTGAGCTGGGCAGTGTGCGGTTGATGTTTATGCAGTCCAATGGTGGGCTGGTCAGCTCTGAGCTGTTTCAGGGCAAGGACAGTATTCTATCCGGCCCGGCGGGTGGCATTGTGGGTGCAGTACGCGTTTCTCAGCGTGAAGGCCACCAAAAGATCATCGGTTTCGATATGGGTGGCACCTCCACTGATGTCTCTCATTTTGCTGGAGAGTTCACGCGAACCTTTGACTCGATGGTCGCTGGCGTCAGGATGCGTGCTGCCATGATGCAGATACACACCGTCGCCGCCGGTGGTGGATCGATCCTGAGCTTTGATGGTTCCCGGCTTCGGGTCGGCCCTGAATCAGCCGGGGCTGACCCTGGCCCAGCCTGCTACCGGCGTAACGGCCCCTTAACTGTGACTGACTGTAATCTTTTGCTGGGCAGGATCAATCCAGAGTATTTTCCCAGTGTTTTCGGTGCCGGGGCGGATCAACCGCTCGACCTGGCCATTGTGGAGGAAAAGTTTGCCTGTCTGACCCGTCAAATAAATAGTGCAACGGGGCAGATGAAGGACAGCAGGGAGGTTGCTGAAGGGTTCCTTAAAATCGCCATTGAGAATATGGCGAATGCGATCAAGAAGATCTCTACCCAGAAGGGCTATGATGTCACCGGTTATACGCTCTGCTGTTTTGGTGGCGCTGGTGGTCAGCACACCTGCCAGGTGGCCGATGCAGTTGGAATCAAAAAGGTACTGATTCACCCCTTTGCGGGTGTTCTTTCCGCTTATGGCATGGGCCTTGCTGAACTACGGGCCATTCGGCTTTTTTCTGTTGAGGCACAGCTGGATGACAGCACACTTGAAGATTTGAGCGATAATGTCCAGTCGATGATGGCCAGTGCGCAAGAGGAGCTTTTTGCCCAGGGTGTCCCTCAACAGTTCGTTAATACCAGCGTCACTGCCCATATTAAATATGCTGGTACCGACTCCTCTCTGTCGGTCAGAATGTCTGATCTGCCGACTATGCAACATGAGTTTTCAGCGGCCCATCAACAGCGTTTTGGATTTGTTATGCAGGGCAGGGCGTTGATCCTTGAATCGATGATCATTGAGGCGGCGGGCAGAGAGCCAGATTCGGATCAACCAGAATCAGGTCCAGTCCAAATAACCGGTCAACCGCCTGAAGTGGAAGATGTTCTGACGGTTTTTGGCGATGGTATTGCACAGCAGACTCCCCTGTATCAAAGAGAAAAATTGCAAGCAGGACACCGGATCAAGGGCCCGGCGGTAATCGTTGAAGCCACTGGCACCAACCTGCTTGAACCGGGCTGGCAGGCAACGGTTACAGCTTCTGGCTGTTTGCTGTTTGAACGCGTGATGCCACTACCATCGGCCACGGCTATCGGGACCAAAGTTGACCCCATTATGCTGGAGATTTTCAATAATCTCTTTATGTCGATTGCAGAGCAGATGGGGGCCGTACTGGAAAATACCAGTTATTCGGTCAACATCAAGGAGCGCCTCGATTTTTCCTGCGCCATTTTCGATCATCATGGCGATCTGGTTGCCAACGCTCCACATATGCCAGTGCATCTTGGCTCGATGGATCAAAGTATCAAAGCACTGCTTGAGATACAGGGGGCGCAATTTAAGCCCGGAGATAGTTATATCAGTAATGCCCCCTACCGGGGTGGCACCCATCTGCCTGATATTACGGTGATCACCCCGGTATTTGATGAGATTAGCTCCCGGTTGCTTTTTTTGGTTGCATCAAGGGGGCATCATGCGGACATCGGCGGTATCGCTCCGGGATCAATGCCCCCAAACAGCATCCGTGTTACCCAGGAAGGCGTGCTTTTTGATAATCAGCTACTGGTACGCGATGGCCAATTCAGAGAGCGCGAGATAGTTAAACAGCTCACTGCAACACCTTACCCGGCCCGCAATCCTGAGCAAAATATTGCCGACCTGAAAGCTCAGGTGGCGGCCAATAACCAGGGTGTAGGGGCGATACGGCGTATGATCGGCCAATTTGGCCTCAAGGTCGTGCTCTCCTATATGAATCACGTGCAGGATAATGCGGAGGAGGCGGTACGCAGGGCTATTACAAAGCTCAGGGAGGGTCGCTGTATCTATCCGGTAGACGGCATTGCCCGTATCTGTGTTAGCGTGAGTATCAATGCCCAGCAGCGCACTGCAACGGTTGATTTCAGGGGTACTTCGCCACAGTTACCCAATAATTTTAACGCCCCCTATGCTATTGTCAGAGCCGCTGTGCTCTATGTGTTCAGAACACTGGTCAAGGACGATATTCCCATGAACCAGGGCTGCCTGCGCCCCATCCGGATTATCGTGCCAGAAAACTCGATGCTTAGTCCCAAAACACCCGCAGCAGTGGTTGCCGGTAATGTGGAAACCTCGCAATGGATTGTGAATGCGTTGTATAGTGCGCTGGGTGTGATGGCCAGCTCGCAGGGTACCATGAACAATTTCACCTTCGGCGATGACAGCTATCAGTATTATGAAACCATCTGTGGTGGTACCGGAGCGGGTCCAGATTTCCCGGGTACCAGTGCCATACAGTCTCATATGACAAACTCACGCTTAACTGACCCGGAGATTTTGGAGTGGCGATACCCAGTGATGTTAGAGAGCTTCTCCATTCGTGAAAATTCTGGAGGCACCGGGTTATTTTCTGGTGGTGATGGCGTGTGTAGAAAAATACGTTTTCTTCAGTCACTGAGTGCTTCTATATTATCCTCTCACAGGCACAATGGACCCCCAGGCCTTGAGGGTGGTGATTCCGGTTTTGCCGGACGCAACTATGTTGAGCGTTTCAATGGTACTATCGAACAACTTGGAGCCACAGACAGCACATTGATGGGTCCCGGAGATTGTTTTATCGTTGAAACCCCCGGTGGCGGTGGTTTTGGCAGACAAAAATAATATTGGTTATTTATTAAATTATGAGGAGTAGTTTTATGAGCAGTTTTCAAAATTCCCCCTATGTCGTAGAGCTTGAAAAGGGAGAAGATTACTTTTGGTGTCCCTGTGGAAAAACAACCACGCCACCATTTTGTGATGGCTCACATTATGGAACTGAGATTGGTCCGTTGTCCTTTACAGCTGAGAAAACAGGTGCTGCCCCTCTGTGCGGTTGTGGGCGAACCGCTAATCCTCCCTATTGTGATGGTGTCCATAAAACACTTTGATTTATCAATAGATAGCTTGTTGTATTAAATGCCAGCCAGCTCTGCATCAAGAGATGGCTGGTAAGCGGTTTTGCCCTCTATTTTTCACCCGTAGCAGAACTTTTTTTTCAAAACACTATCTATTAGTGCCCTGGACACTGGACGTATCAAATCCAGTTATTACAATCTTCACCCTTAAGTTAACAATATAAGAAATATTGATGGATATAAGAGAAGAGTTTGCAACACTTAAAAGTGGGCTTGAAGCACAAATTATTGGTCAATCGCAGCTGGTAAACAGACTTATCATTGCACTACTTGCCGATGGGCACCTGTTAGTGGAAGGGGCGCCGGGGCTTGCTAAAACCCGGGCTATCAAATCCCTGTCAGAGCAGATAGAAGCTGATTTTCACCGTATTCAATTTACCCCGGATCTTCTGCCCTCGGATGTGACCGGAACAGAGATATTTCGCCCGGAAGAGGGCACTTTTAATTTCCAGCAGGGGCCAATTTTTCATAACCTGGTGCTTGTTGATGAGATCAATCGGGCACCGGCGAAAGTACAATCTGCTCTGCTTGAGGCGATGGCAGAACATCAGGTCAGCGTTGGGCGCATCACCTACCCTCTGCCGGAACTGTTTCTAGTGATGGCCACACAAAACCCGATTGAACAGGAGGGAACCTATCCCTTACCGGAAGCGCAACTGGATCGCTTCCTGATGCATGTGTTTGTGGATTATCCAGACATCGAAGCTGAACGACAGATACTCAAGTTGGTGCGCAATGAAGCCCGGGGAGATCACTCCCCTGGCGAGCGTTCGGATATATCCACGCCCCTGACCGCCCAGTCCAGCATCATGCAGGCTCGACAGGAGACCCTGTCAATCCATATGTCGGAGGTTGTTGAGGAATATATTGTGCAATTGATTGTTGCAACCCGTAAACCCGAAGCTTACGACCCGGAACTGGCTGGCTGGCTAGAGTATGGAGCTAGCCCCAGAGCGACGATTGCACTGGATCGATGCGCGCGTGCGTATGCCTGGTTGCAGGGCAAAGATTTTGTGACCCCCGATGATGTTCAGGCCGTGGCCCATGATGTCATCAGGCATCGAATCATTTTGAGCTTTGAAGCCGAGGCCAATGGTTATCATAAGGATGAAATAATATCCAGATTGCTGGATAGAGTCCCGGCTCCCTGAAACTCTATAGTCGCAATACAGATGCAGCAGAGGCGCCAGTGACGAGATATACCCCATCATCAGATCAGGCCTACGCCTCCCTGAAGGGATTACTACAGTGTCGTTTATTGGCGAATCGATTGAATCTTGCCAAGCAGCGAAAAATTCTCAGCACTCAAAGTGGGGGGCAGCTATCCAAATTTATCGGCCGGGGAATTGATTTTTCTGAAGTGCGCGCTTATCAGGCTGGAGATGATGTTCGCAGCATCGACTGGCGGGTCACTGCGCGTACCGGAAAGCCTCATACCAAGCTTTATGCCGAGGAGCGGGAGCGCCCAGCGCTGGTGATCGCAGATCAGAGTCAATCTATGTTTTTCGGCAGCCAGTCCCGCTTTAAATCGGTACTTTGTGCCCATACCGCTGCGCTTTTGGCATGGTCGATACTGGGGCGTGGTGATCGGCTCGGGGGGATTATATTTTCGGACTCAGAACAGGTCGATATCAGACCTCGTCGTAGCCAGCATACGGTCCTTAAATTTATCCAAACGCTGTTGGCTTTTAATGAAGCGCTAAATGCCAACTCCCACCCCGATAAAACTTTTAGTCTAGCCAATAGCCTTGAGCAGACCCGGCGTATTCTCAAGCCGGGCAGTGAGCTCTTTATAGTCAGCGACCTTAGCCAGTTTGATGATGAATCAGAACAGCATCTGTTTCAGTTGGCCCGGCATAATGATATCGTCGTCATCATGATTTATGACCGTCTGGAAGCTCAGCTGCCACCACCCGGATACTATGCTGTTAGCGATGGTAATAACACCTATCATGCACAGCTTTATAACCGCTCATTACAGGGTGTCTGGCAGGGGATTTTCCAGGAGAAGCTGGAACAGTTGCAGACACGACTGGCCCGACTAAAAATCCCCCTGGTTAAAATTCGCACCGATGATGACCTGCTAACCAGCCTCCAGTCAGGTTTTGGCATACCCAGGTCTGTTGGGAAATAGCGCTATATTATGGACCCATTGAGCCAACTCAAGGATATTCAGCTGCCTGGCCCAGTGCCCTTTTGGCCGCCAGCCCCCGGCTGGTTGATGCTTGCGCTGATTGTTTTTCTGGGTTTGCTTTACCTGTTGTACCTGGGCTACCGGTTATGGCAAAAAAAGGCGGCTGTCAGGTTAGCCGTGAAACAATTACAAGCCCGCCACCTGCACTGCCTTGAAACAGATCACCGAACTGAATATGCTCGAGAGATAAACATTTTGATGAAACAGGTTGCTTTGAACTACCACCCTGCGAATCAAGTGGCCGGGCTCAGTGGTCATAGATGGCTTGCTTTTCTTGATGCCACCGGAAAAACAACCGATTTTACCCAGGGGCCAGCCAGCATGCTGGGCAGCGCACCCTATGGTGATAATCGGGTATTTGATATTCAGGCTGTCCACCTATGCTGCCTGACCTGGGTCAGGAAACAGGCATGATTGAGTTTGTCTGGCCCTGGGCTCTGGTGCTGCTGCCGCTACCGTTGTTAATTTACTTTTTTATACCCCCGGCCAGCCATCAGGAAGCGGCGCTACGTGTGCCATTTTTTGATCAGCTTAAAACCATGAGTGAAACTGGCACTCCTGTTTATAAAGGTGCTGGCAGCCAAAAATCTGGGTACGTACTACTACTTATGTTGCTATGGCTGGCCGTGGTTGCAGCCACCTGTCGCCCGCAATGGGTGGGTGAGCCCATTGGGTTGCCCGTTAGCGGCAGGGACCTGATGTTGGCGGTGGATATTTCTGGAAGCATGGAGATAGAGGACCTCGAATTAGAGGGGCACCCTGTAACCCGCCTTGCGGTGGTCAAGGAGGTTCTTGGTAATTTTATTGAACGCCGCCGTGGTGATCGTATAGGCCTGCTACTATTTGGCACCCAGGCTTATCTTCAGGCTCCGCTGACCTTTGATCGCAGCGCTGTACAGGTGTTGCTGGATGAATCTCAGATAGGTTTTGCCGGAAAAGAAACGGCGATCGGTAATGCCATAGGTATGGCCGTTAAACGCCTCAAAAACAGGCCGGAAAACAGCCGGCTGCTGGTACTGCTCACCGATGGTGCCAATAGCGCAGGCGAGGTTACTCCGCTTAAGGCCACTGAAATTGCACAGAAGCAGGGTATCCGTATTCATACCATCGGTGTCGGTGCTCGAGAGATGGTTACCCGGGGTATATTTGGTGCTCGCAGGGTCAACCCTTCGGCGGATCTTGATGAGGATCTACTTAAACAGATTGCCCTGCAGACAGGAGGCAGGTATTTTCGAGCCCACAATAGCGCGGAGCTTGATGAGATCTACACCCTGCTTGACGAAATTGAGCCAGTTTCTCAAGAAGCAGAGTCCTTCCGCCCGGTCAAATCACTTTACTTTTGGCCCCTGGGGCTGGCTTTGATACTGGCCCTGATTGTTGGTGCGTTAAGATTCAAGCTATGGACTGTTTTTCGCCCCGCTAGAAACAGAGTGCTGACCGGGGAAGATAATGCCTGAGTTGGCCGGGTGGACAGATTTTCACTTTTTGCGCCCATTATGGCTACTGGCTTTGCTATTGCTGCCATTGATTATGCTGGTTGCACAACGAATAACCTGCCAGACCTCAGCCTGGGCCCAGGCGATCGACTCTCATCTGCTTAAATACCTGCTGCAAGATAAACCCACAGGACACAGCCGCCTGCCGTTGTATCTATTGATAACTGTCTTGGGCGTAGGGATTCTCGCTCAGGCGGGTCCCACCTGGAAAAAAGTTTCTCGACCGGTACATAAGAGTGAGGATGCGCTGGTTATTGTGATGGATCTATCTCTTTCGATGCAGGTTGCCGATATCAAGCCATCACGGTTGGTCAGGGCGCGACACAAGCTATTGGATATTCTATCGGGCCGCCGGGATGGGCTAACAGCGCTGGTAGTTTTTGCAGGTGATGCGCATATTGTATCACCCCTGACAGATGACACCGACACCATCGCTGCCATGATTCCGGCTCTGTCACCTTTGATCATGCCCGCCCTGGGGAGCCGTATGGATACAGGGATCGAGCTGGCGCAAACATTACTAAAAAATGCAGGTATAGCCAGTGGCAGAATTCTGATCATTAGCGATGGTATCGAATTTCGTGATGTCGAGCCCTTAACAAAAATAGTGAATAGCAGTGCCCATGAATTTCTGATGCTGACCACAGGGACTGAAGAGGGTGGCCCTATCCCCTTGTCCGACAGGGGTTTCCTTAAACAGGGAGGCCAGATTGTTATTGTCAAAACAGAACAGGCCCCCTTTATTCGTCTGGCAAGCAATACAGGGATGGGCCTGAAAATTATTCAGCCTGATGATTCTGATATTCATGCTCTGCTGGACGCACCTATCCTGAATCTTGAGAAAAAGACCCGGGCGCTAGAACGCGAATTTGATCAATGGCAGGAGCAAGGCCCTTGGTTGCTACTGCTATTTACACCACTGGTTGCGCTGGGGTTCAGGCGTGGCTGGTTGCTGGGCTTTGTGATGTTGCTGCTGATTCAGCCGGGCCAATCCTGGGCGTTTGACTGGGATGATCTGTGGCAAAAGAGAGATCAGCAGGGCGAGGCAGCTTTCAATAAGGGTGAGCATGCAAAAGCTTCCCAGCTATTTAAGGACCCCTTGTGGAGGGGTAGTGCGCAATATCGGGCCGGAAACTATCAGGCGGCTGTTGAAGACTTTACTGGTATTGAAAGTGCAGCGGGTCATTATAATCGAGCCAATGCACTGGCTAGAGTGGGGCAGTTGGACGCGGCTATCAAGGCATACGGGCAAGCGTTAGCGCTGGATGAGGCCCTGGAAGATGCGCGCTTTAATAAGAAAATTGTCGAACAGCTAAAAGAGAAACAGCAAAACCGGGATAACTCTCAGCAGGAGAATTCTGAAGATCAAAGTTCCGAAGATCAACAGCAGGATAACCAGCAGCAAAAACAGGACCCCCAGCAGTCTGCTGATTCGGCACAAGATCGCTCCCCACAGGACCCCTCACAACAGGAGAGTTCACAGGATAATAGCCAGAACAGTTCTCCACCCGACCAACAGCCCTCCACGCAACAGGAGTCTGAACAAGAGGCGCAGGATCAACAATCTGAGAGCGAACCGGCCCAGCAGGAGAAACAGGCCGCAGAGGAGCCTCAGCCTGAGCATAATGCTACCGATGAACAGCAAGC
>CAYYRK010000013.1:6609-29069 GCA_964473915.1 uncultured Pseudomonadales bacterium | reverse complement strand
CCACCTGATGAACATATCCATTGATCCAGGCTGAACCTGGGAGCTGCAGTTAAGTAGGTCAAAAAGTTGTGCGAATTTTGTAATATAAGTGGCTTTTGGCTCGGGCTTGCGCTGACCAAAGCTGGCGCCTATTATTGTTAGGTTTAATTTTCCTGGAAAACGTAATTGGGAGAATTATACATGGAAATGTAGCACTAATAAGCGTAGAAGAGCCAGCAAGCGCAATAAAATGATAACAAAAACAGTGTCTTTATGCAGTGGGGGGTAACCATGAAATTTACAAGGTTCAGCACAATTGTGGCAGCAGTGACGATGACCGCTATACCTCAAGCGGCCTATGCTACCGATGTTTTTCGAATGGAGGGTTTCGGGGCAGTCTCTCGTGCCATGGGTGGAACGGCAGTGGCGTATGACATCGGTGGTGCTGGAATGATGACCAACCCGGCGACCCTGTCATTGATGGCTCCCGGGGCTGAATTTCAGCTGTGGCTGGATGTGGTGATTCCGGATATTGCTGTAAAAAACCTCTCTACCAAAGAAAATGCATCGAGCGATAATCATTCCAACAATCGTAGCCCCTATTTTGCCCCGCAAATGGCTTATACATACCAATCAGGATCCCTAACATTTGGAGCCGGTATTTTTGCACCGAGTGGATTGGGATCGGAATACGGTAATAGCAGTTTCCTTTCCCGTGCCACTGGCGGCATCGATACCGGGCTAGAAAATTCAAGCCGCTTATTCGTTCTGAATATCCCCTTTACCCTGAGTTACAAGGTTAATAATAGACTGACAGTGGGCCTGGGTATTGAGGCCGTGTGGCAGGGTATGAATATGGAGATGTTACTGGGTGCAGATCAGGTGGGTTCATTGATCGGCGCAGGTCGGGTGAAAGGAAGTCTGGTGCCTGTGCTGGGTGGTTTCCCCGATCTGCGCGGTGCCCATTTTGGCCTGAGCAAGAATGAACCGCTGCCCAGTGGTATTGAAGCATGGGGTTTTGGTGGTCGGGTGGGGCTGACCTACAGTGTGTTTAACGATACAGTTTTAGGCGCTGCCTATACCATGGAAAGTATTATGGAGGATATGAAGGGACGAGCATCGCTCACTGTGGTTGATGGGGTGTTAGGAAATATTGGCCTAAGGGGCAATATAAAACTGCGTGATTTTCGGATGCCTGCTCACGCTGAGCTGGGTTTGAGTCACCGCTTCAACGATCACTGGATGATCTCAATCGATGTTTCGCAGGTATTCTGGAAGCATGCCATTAAAGATCTTGATGTTGGCTTTAAGTCTGATGGGGGAGACAATATTGATATTCTGCTTCCACAAAATTATAGGAACCAGACTATTGGGTCTGTAGGGGTGGCCTATCGTACTGGCAGCTGGACCTTGCGAGCGGGTGGCCGTATCGCCACCCAGGCGCTACGTTCAGACAGGTTGTTTGGAATCATTCCCGCGATCCCTAAAAAACATCTTTCAATGGGGTTGTCTTACGATTTTTCGAAGAAAAATAGCTTTCATTTTGCGTATTCGCATGCTTTTAAGGAGTCTATGGATAACTCAAGTTTACCCAATACCTCAGGACCGATTCGGGTATCACATTCTCAGAACAACTTTATCATCGCCTATAGCCGTAAATTTTGATAAAAAGTATTTATATTCAATCTGTAGCGGGTAACTCACCCTGGGCTGGAATATACGGCATGCGGGTTTTCTAATAAATTCAGTGAGCTTGCGTTTGTTTTTTTAGGCTGGATTTCCAAGGAATATTGCGGTATAGATGGTTGGCTCTAACATAGAAAGATGGGGGAGCAGGTTGCCTTTCCATAAGGACTGGCATGCTAAGCGGCATAAAAATGGATTATATATCAACAAAGAAACCTAGAAGAGAGGTAGCATCATGACAACTGTAACCGAGGAATTAGCAAAAGCTATATCAGAGATTAAACCGGCCCTGGTGGCCACGGCGGGTAGGGATAGCGGCCCCAACGTATCAGCGAAAGGTTCGTTTCGTGTGCTTGATGACCAGCACCTGGTTTTTGCCGACATTATGTCTCCGCGAACTGTGGCAAATCTGAAAGAAAACCCACTTATTTCAGTAATGGGCTTGAACCCAGAAACAAGGAAAGGTTGGCGAGTGTGGGGGAAAGCAGAAATAACCACCTCTGGTGAGCTGTTTGAAAAATTCAGTGAGGAATATGCAGATAAAGGGAAAGTTAATCATGTGATTAAGATTCTTGTGAAGGAGGGGCTTGTATTTTAATGGAGTGGGCCGCAACCATATTTTTATGGTGTCAGTGGGGTAGGGGGAAACCTGTTCAGGCCGGTTTTTCCTGCCTTATAATTCCGGCAGTTTTTGCTTAGTGGAACGAGTCTGTTGAGAGTTCTTTTGGCCCCTATGGATGGCGTTGTCGATCACACCATGCGTGCTCTGCTGTGTCAGGTTGGTAGCATTGATCGCTGCGTTACCGAATTTATTCGGGTCACAAACAGGTTGTTACCCAGCCGGGTATTTTATCGCTACTCCCCTGAGCTAAAACACAATGGGCTCACTCACTGTGGTGTGCCGGTTTACATTCAGTTACTGGGTAGTAACCCGCAGATGCTGGCGGAAAATGCCCTTCTAGCGGTGCAACTGGGTGCCCCCGGAATTGACCTGAATTTTGGCTGCCCGGCCAAGAGTGTTAATCGTAATGATGGGGGTTCGGTATTGTTGCAAGACCCTGGCCGGGTTTTCGATATTGTTCAGGCTGTGCGTGAAGCGGTGCCTTGTAAAACTCCAGTTACGGCCAAGATCCGTCTAGGCTTTAATGATAGCAGCCAATTTCATAAAAACGTGAAAGCTGTTGTTGATGCGGGAGCCGATGAGCTGGTCATTCATGCTCGTACCCGGCGCGATGGGTACAAGCCCCCGGCGTACTGGCAGCAGATTGCTCAAGTCAGTGTTGATTCCCCTATACCGGTTATTGCCAATGGTGAGATCTGGAGCGTTGATGATTACCAGCGTTGCATTGAGCAAAGTGGTTGTCAGGATGTCATGCTGGGTCGTGGTCTGTTGGCCTGTCCTAACCTGTCGCAGCAAATCAAGGCTTGCTATCGTGGTGAGTTTTGCTCTGCCCTGAAATGGCCAGAGGTTTGCCAATTGCTAGGCAGTGCTTTTTTCAACACGCTAGAGCAGTATGAGACCAAGCATGTCGGGGGGCGTGTCAAACAGTGGTTGGTTTATCTGAAACGCCAATACCCTGAGGCGACCGAGCTGTTTGAGACGATAAAGCGGCACAATGATCCAGAGTTATATCAGCAAGCTTTTAGCCAGTCTATTGCCCGGTCGGCTTAATCCTAGATTCCTCAGTTGACTGCTTCATTCTAATAGTAACTTGTTGATATGAGTGTAATTAGTTCCGATCTATCTCTTTATCCGCTGGGTGAGTCACACTCTAGTCTGTCCAATTGAGGATGCTAGGTTAATCCATAGCCCTCAGTTTTGGCTGGAATCATTGCGCGGAAGTTTACAAAACCCCTGGGGAGGAACATCCAGAGCACTGTTGAATTTGCTGGATAAGTTCTGAAAAGCGATAAGTCCGGTTAGCTCCACAATACCATCCTGGTTAAAATAACCCTTTAAGCGCTCAACCAGTTCATCAGTTACCTGTTGGTCTGAATAGGTAACAGCTTCTGTGTACTCAAGAACCAATTTTTCTTTTTCGTCAAAGAGGTCGCTTTCTCTCCACTGAGAAAGTTCTTCTACTTTCTCCATAGAGCCAGAACGCTTGGCCAGGGTGGCAGAATTGATGTCAACGCAGAAATGGCACCAATTGATCTGAGATACCCTTACGGTAATTAATGAGCGCAACACGGGGTTCAGTGGAGAGCTTTTTCTGTCTAGCACCCCATAAAGCACAGCCACTGCGCCAAATAGTTTTGGGACTCTTGCCCAGAGCAAGCCTGGTTGAAGGACCGCTCCATATTTTCTTTTCTGATTCCAGAAGAAGGGGCGAAGAGCCCAGGGGTACTCCCCTATTTTCTTTACCGAAACTCTCATGAATCTTTCTCCCGGATGTGGTGACTTACCCTGAAAGTGCTGGTCTCCTTTTCGTAGGCTAACAACACTTACAAGCTTGCTTGTGTAATATCCACATGAAGTACCAGTTTCTGGTTTGGCTGCAGATATTTCTTCCGGCTAATATTGTTCCAGGCCTCGATATTACTGATGGAGATATTAAATTTATTGGCAATACGGGCCAGAGAATCGCCCTTTCTGACCCCGTAATTGATTTTACGGATAATCTGTCGGTCGGTATTATTAGGGTTGGCTGAGCTTGTTAGCTTTAGCGGGTCTGTCCAAAAAACCAGTTTTTGTCCAACCTTCAGGGTGTCTCGTGTGGCCATTCCGTTCCAGCGAGCTAATTTTCTCATGCCTATGCCGTAATGCCTGGAGATGTCCCAAAAACTATCACCGGACCGGACTGTGTGCCAATTTTTTAGCTGGCCGCTCCTGGTTCTATTTAGTTTTGCTTGCTTGCGTTGGGTCTCGCTCAGGGCGTAGTAATCCGCTGTTTTGCTGGCAACGGGGATGAATAGTGCCTCGCCTGCACGGATGTTGTTGTTGTGCAACTGGTTTACCTGTTTGAGTACCGTTTTAGTGGTTTTATGATGCATTGCTATAGCACCCAGGGTATCACCTTTACGAATTTTGTATCTGCGCCAGTTTACTCTATCTTTTGCGGGCAGGTTGGCTAACGCATGTTTGAATTGGGTCGCATGTTTGGCGGGGATGTTGATGAAATGCGGACCATCTGGTGGCGTGGCCCACTGATTATAACCGGAGTTTAACAGGTATAGATCATCTAAACTGATGCCTGCCAGAGTTGCAGCCTGAGCCAGATCAATTTGTGAGTCGACATTAAAACGATCAAAAAAAGGTTTGTTGGGTAGTGCCGCGAGGTTGATGTTGTAATCTTGTGGGTTGTTGATCAGTTGAGCCAGGCCCAATAGCTTGGGCACGTAAGCCTTGGTTTCACGAGGCAGGTCAAGTGACCAGAAGTCGGTGGGCTTGCCTCGTGACCTGTTGCGCCGGATAGCTTTGTTTACGTTGCCCTCTCCTGAGTTATAAGCTGCCAGTGTTAATAACCAGTCACCTTTGAATCGTTTGTTGAGATATTTCAGATAATTGAGCGCCGCTTCAGTCGAGGCCACGACATCTCGGCGCCCGTCATACCACCAGTTCTGGTCGAGTCCAAAATGTTTGCCCGTGCTAGGGATAAATTGCCAGATGCCAGAGGCTCGTCCATGAGAATAGGCAAAAGGATCAAAGGCACTTTCAACAATCGGGAGCAGGGCAAGCTCCATCGGCAGGTCATGTTTTTCAATCGTCTGGGTGATGTGGTATAGATAGCGCTCGCCTCTGGCAACGACTCGATCCAGGTATTGCTGGTGCCTTGCGTACCAATCACGTTGCACCTTGATGCGGCGATTTTCAATACTCAAGTCAAGTTGGTAACCCTGCCGGATCCTCTTCCACAGATCAGCCGTAGTAGGGATGGGCTTCTGGGTGTAGGTGGGGATGTCGATTTCGGCAAGCTCAGAGCTGGGAGCTGTAACAGTTTGAGTTGCCTTTGCGCTGGCGTTTGGTCCAAGCGCAGCAGATCTTTCCTGTTCCAGTTGCGCAAGGGTCAGAGGTTTGCTTTGTATCTGTAGTTGAGTGGGTGCGCAGGCGGTGCTCAGCGTTGCGACCAGTAATAGCACAATTAACTTCATATTGTATTTAGATAAACGCTGTAATATATTGAATTTATGGTTTAAATGCAGGAGTTTGTTGCTCAAAAATAAACCTGCGCCCTGTTGATAATATAGTCGCTAAAAATGATCTTTCCAGTCGCGGGTTGCGCGAAATACCTCGGCGGGGGATTCAAGAGATTGACCGCTGTAGGATTCTGCCGCTATTTTTACACTTTTCTGCTCACTGCGTAAAAAAGGATTGATCTGCAGCTCTCTGCTGATGAGCGATGGAACTGTAGGCTTATTATGCAGCCTCAATTTCTTGCAGGCCAGAATATACGATGCCAGGGGTTTGTTTTCAGGTTCCACGGCCTGAGCAAATAGCAGGTTGCTCAAAGTATACTCATGGGCGCAATAAACTTCCGTGCTGGAGGGTAGGGCGGCAAGTTTTGTTAGTGATGCGTGCATCTGCTCTGCGGTGCCCTCAAAAATTCGCCCACACCCAGCCACAAAAAGGGTATCTCCACAAAAGAGCAGAGGATTGCCCGGCTGGTCGCTGAAAAAAGCGATATGATCCAGAGTGTGACCTGGGATCTCCATAACCTGGAAAGTGAGACCCAGTATCTCCACCTGGTCGCCGTCCTTGACTGATCGAGTGATACCCTTAATGGCTGTATTTCGTGGTCCAATTACGGGTACCTCAAACCGGCTTAGCAGTTTTTCAACGCCCCCGGTATGATCCTGGTGATGGTGAGTGATTAGAATTCCGGCCAGGGTCAGATTGTTACTTTTAAGGGTTGCCAGCACTGGCTCTGCATCTCCGGGATCGACCACAAAGACCCCAGTGTCATTGCCTGCTTGCAGCATCCATATGTAATTATCACTAAATGCGGGTATGGGAATAACTGATAACATGGTTTGATGCTCTTAAATCTTTAATAAAGTGGCTATAATAAACCACTGGTGAGTTAGAGGCTAACCTGAATAATGTGCTGGAGGGAAATTTGTTTCGAAAGCAAAAACCAAACATTATACAAAGTCGGAGAGAGTGGCAGCGTTGGCAAGCCTCGGCGCTGGGCGAGGCATTAATGGTGCAGGAGCAGAAAATTCTCGGAAATTTACTGGAAAGGGTTGCCGGTAGAGAGTTGTTGCAAGTCAGTATTGCCGGGGGACTGCCGCTTTATGAAAGGTCACCCATTGCCAATAAAACTCTGGTGCATTTTGAGTATCCGGTCTGCGGGTTGGGTAATGCGGTGGTTTCTCTACCCGAATACCTGCCCATCTGCAATGAGAGCATCGATGTGCTTATTCTGCATCATGTGCTGGAATTTTCAGGTAACCGCCACCAGATTTTACGCGAAGCGCATCGAGCACTGGCATCGGGTGGCCTGCTTTTTGTAGTTGGATTTAATCCCTGGAGTCTTTGGTCACTGCGTAGAGCGCTAACCTACTCCAGGAGGGTACCCTGGGCAGGTCATTACCTGTCCCGCCACAGGCTCTGTGATTGGCTGAGTCTGCTTGGTTTTACGCTACAGGAGGTGCAATTTGCCCAGTTTGGCTGGCCCTGTAGTAACTCACGAAATAACGATAACGATAGTAAAAAAGATACTTGGATAGAAAATATGGGTGAAAAATATAATTGTTTTTTGGGTGGGTTTTATGCCCTATCGGCTCGAAAACAGGTGATCGGCATGACGCCTGTCTCACAAAAGGGTTTTCGTAAACGTATTCTCTCCTTTCCGGTCACAGAGCCGAGTATAAGGAGCCTTCAATCCGATGACTGAGATTATTGAGATGTTTACCGATGGTGCCTGCAAGGGCAATCCTGGGCCTGGTGGCTGGGGGGTGCTGCTTCGATACGGCAAACATGAAAAACAGCTTTATGGAGGAGCGGTTAATACCACCAATAACCGTATGGAACTCATGGCGGTTATTGAAGGTTTGCGTAGCCTTAAACAGGGCTGCGAGGTTGCTGTGACCACTGATTCTATCTATGTGAAAAATGGGATCACCCAATGGATTATCAACTGGAAAAAACGGGGCTGGAAAACAGCAGCAAAAAAACCGGTTAAGAATGAAAGCCTTTGGAAAGCGCTGGATAAAGAGGCTGCCAGGCATCAGGTTAGTTGGCACTGGGTCAAGGGGCACAGTGGCCACCGCGAAAATGAGATTGCCGATCAACTGGCCAACAAGGGTGTCGCAGAAGTTTTGTGACAAACCAGTAAAGAGATAGTAGAGAAAATATGCGCCAGATTGTACTGGATACTGAAACGACCGGACTTGAAGTGAGTCAAGGCCACAGAATTATTGAGATAGGATGTGTCGAGCTTGTGAATCGTAAGTTGACTGGCCGGCATTTTCACAAATATCTTAATCCTCAACGGGAGATCGATGAAGGTGCTATGGAGGTCCATGGCATCACCAACGAATACCTGGCGGATAAGCCGCTTTACAAGGATATAGCCGATGAATTTTTGGAGTTCATAAAAGGTAGTGAATTAGTTATCCATAATGCACCCTTTGATGTGGGCTTTATCGACACTGAGTTCAAGCTATTGGGGTGTGGGTACCCCCTGGTTGCCAGTATCTGCTCGATAGTCGATACGGTGATTATGGCGCGAAAGATGCATCCAGGGCAAAAAAACAACCTTAATGCGCTCTGTAAACGCTATGGGGTTGATAATTCCCAACGGGAGCTGCATGGCGCATTGTTAGATGCAGAAATATTGGCAGATGTCTATCTGCTAATGACCGGAGGACAGACCGCACTTCGGTTAGCAGTTGAGGATAAACTGCCAGGAACCGGTGTTGCTGATTCACAGCAGGTTCTGCTGGATGAAAATCGGAACCCTTTGAAGGTTATTAGGGCGACGCAAGCAGAACTAACGGCTCATCAGGCACAGCTTGAATTTTTGAAAAAGGAGAGTGGTAGCTGTTTATGGCTCGATCTGGAGCAGTCTTGAGTCGGTCTTAAACCTAGATTCCTCAGTTGACCGCTCCATTCTAATAGTAACTTTTTGATATGAGCGTAATTGGTTTTGATCTATCTCTTCATCCGCTGGGTGAGTCACGCTACAGGGCAGATTGCACGTTTGTGGCGGCACAGTACAGCGTTGCAACTCCTTGGAATAGAACAACTATTCCGCGTTATTGCGCCTTGCCCTGTACCACCACAAACGCACTCTCTATCCTGCCCAACTAAGGATTCTAGGTTAAATGAACAAAACTGGTAAGTTTCGGCATAATGATATCCCGTTGCTCCGGGCTGATGAGGGCGTCAGAAAAAATCTGACAAGCTCTATTCGTATCGGCCTGGAGTTGTTTAAAGGCTTTCGTAGACTGAGAAGGGTTGGACCCTGCGTTACTGTATTTGGCTCAGCTCGTTTTGATGAAACGCACCGCTATTATCAACTTGCGCGAGCAGTGGGTGGTGAGCTGGGCCGGGCCGGGTTTACTGTTATGACCGGGGGTGGGCCGGGAGTGATGGAAGCTGCGAATCGTGGTGCCCAGGAGGTAGGTGCCAGGTCGGTGGGATGTAATATTGAGCTACCGGTGGAGCAAGCGCCCAATCCCTATCTGGATACCTGGGCCGAATTTCATTATTTTTTTGTGCGCAAGGTTATGTTGGTGAAATATTCCAAGGCATTTGTCGTGTTGCCCGGTGGTTTTGGTACCCTGGATGAGGTATTTGAAACGCTGAACCTGATTCAAACTGCCAAAATAAGCCGCTTTCCTCTGGTGGCATTGGGTAGTGAATACTGGGGGAACCTGCTTGATTTTTTGGAGAACTCCGTGCTTGCTGAAAAAACGATAGATTCCGATGATCTTAAGTCAATATATGTAACAGATACGCCATCAGATGCAGTTGAGCATATATTGGAGCATATGGATGATATAACCTGAGCTTGATTGAATGAAAAAAACAGGAGTAGCCGGTGGGGGAGAGTGGCCGCATCGACGCTTGCTATTCGCAACGAATGAACAGCACTAAAGCTATCTTGTTCTTATTTATTGTGTGAGAAATCTGCTCAAGAACTTCCAGCCTTTTTTACACCGTAACTCCCTGTCTGAAAACAAAATTATTTGCTGCGCAGATGCCTCTTATTATGTAAAATAGGCTGCAACATACTGACATTTATTATTATTTTGGGGGGTATCTTAATGTCTGGTTTTGATAAAGTTGTAGCAAATTACGAGGAAGCAATGTCCGGTTTGGAGGATGGAATGACTGTTATTGCCGGTGGATTTGGCATATGTGGAATTCCTGAAAACCTTATTGCAGAGATCAAAAGAAGAGGTACTAAAAACCTAACCGTTGTCTCTAATAATTGCGGTATTGATGGGTATGGGCTGGGCATTTTGTTGGAGGATCGTCAAATAAAAAAAATGATTTCTTCCTATGTTGGTGAGAACGCTTTGTTTGAACAGCAACTGCTTGCTGGCGAACTTGAGGTGGAGCTGACCCCTCAGGGAACCCTGGCAGAAAAGATGCGTGCCGGTGGAGCGGGCATCCCGGCTTTCTATACAGCGACGGGTTTTGGTACGTCGATCGGAGATGGTAAGGAGGTGCGAGAATTTGACGGCCGCGAATGTATCCTGGAAGAGAGCATTACCGGTGATTTTGCCATTGTTAAAGCGTGGAAGGCTGACCGCTACGGTAATGCGATCTACCGCCATACGGCACAGAATTTCAACCCTATGGCGGCCACAGCTGGCAAGATTACCGTGATGGAGGTCGAAGAGATTGTAGAGCCTGGCGAGTTGGAACCTAGCCAGATCCATACCCCAGGCATCTATGTTGACCGTTTGATTCAGGGCACGTTTGAAAAACGTATCGAACAACGTACTGTAAGTACAGCGCAGGGGGGTAATTAAGATGTCCTTATCTCGAGAACAGATGGCGATGCGGGTAGCCCGTGAACTGAAGGATGGCTATTACGTCAACCTGGGTATTGGCATACCAACCCTGGTAGCAAACTATATCCCCGAGGGGATTGAAGTGATGCTTCAATCAGAGAATGGTTTGCTGGGTATGGGACCGTTCCCTACAGAGGATGAGCTGGATGCCGACATGATCAATGCGGGAAAACAAACCGTAACCGCAGCCACCGGAGCCTCTATTTTTTCATCAGCGGAGTCCTTCGCTATGATTCGTGGTGGCCATGTAGACCTGACGGTGTTGGGTGCTTTTGAGGTTGATGTTCAGGGTAGTATTGCTTCCTGGATGATTCCTGGCAAATTGATCAAGGGTATGGGCGGAGCCATGGATCTGGTAGCTGCGGCGGAAAATATTATTGTGCTCATGACGCATGCAGACAAGCACGGTAATTCAAAACTGTTGTCAGAATGCAGTTTGCCGCTGACCGGCTCCAAGTGTATCAAGCATGTGTTAACAGACCTTGCACTGCTGGATATTGAAGATTCGTCGTTTATTCTTCGTGAGCGGGCGCCGGGTGTCAGCGTGGAGGAGATCATCTCCAAAACTGCAGGCAATTTGATTGTGCCAGACGATGTACCAGAGATGACATTTTAGCCGGGGTTTGACTGTTGGTTATACGCCCTACCCAGGCAAAGTTAGGTTTGTTTGGGTAGGGCTTTTCCGTGAATAGATGAGATGCTTTGTCTATCCCTTTTTAGTTAATGCCTGAGCCACTTTTGAACTGGAAGATCTTCCCAGTGACCGACAGATAAACTCGCCCGCCTCGATCAATTTGTTCAGATCCACGCCCGTTTCAATATCGAGTCCATTAAGCATATACAGCAGATCTTCTGTGGCTACATTACCCGAAGCCCCCTCGGCATAAGGGCAGCCCCCTAATCCCGCAACTGAACTGTCAATAGTGCTGACTCCGCATTGGAGTACTGCCAGAATATTTGCCAGCGCCTGGCCATAGGTGTCGTGAAAATGGGCGGCAAGTTTTTCAACCGGAACCTGTGCAGCAACGGCTTCGATCATCTTTTGAGCCTGCCTGGGTGTGCCTATACCAATAGTGTCCCCCAGGGAGATCTCATAACAACCCATCTGATAGAGTTGTTTTGCCACCCGGGCAACAGCTTCCGGGTTCACATCGCCCTGATAGGGGCAGCCCAGTACACAGGAGACATAACCACGCACTCTCAAACTGTTATTCTGTGCAGCCTGCATGACAGGTTCGAATCGCAACAGGCTCTCTTCAATACTACAGTTGATGTTCTTTTGTGAGAACGCTTCAGAGGCCGCGCCGAAAATAGCTACTTCGTCTACCTGTGCGGCTACTGCGGCCTCCATCCCTTTCATATTTGGCGTAAGTGCTGAGTAGGTCACCCCCTCTTGACGTGTTATTCCAGCAAACAGATCACCACTGTCAGCCATTTGTGGTACCCATTTTGGAGAGACAAAGCTTCCGGTCTCAATAAAGGCCAGGCCGGACTCTGCCAGTCGGTTGACCAGCTCGATTTTTACCTGAGTAGTGACGGGTGCGCGCTCATTTTGCAACCCATCACGGGGGCCCATTTCAAATATCTGGACGCAGGGTGGCAGATTCATGGCTGTTCCTTTTTTATTGCGGATCAGGTTCAAAGGATAGCAGTGAAGCTCCGCCGTCTACCAGGTCGCCAGGTTGATAATAGAACTCTGCTACCGTTCCGCTTTCCGGCGCACGGATAGTATGCTCCATCTTCATCGCCTCCATAACCAGCAGAGCTTGATCCTTTTCAACCGTAGCCCCGGGGTCGACCAGCAGGGTAACAATGGTGCCGTTCATCGGCGCAATCAGCCCGCCTGCCGCAGAGTCATTTTCTGTATCACCATAATCAGGCAGCTCAAGGGAGAACAGCAGGGCTTGATTTTGAGTAAAGAGACTGAAGTTACCCTGGTGTGCCACCACGGTCGCCTTGATACGGTGTCCCTCAATATCGGCATGTAGCTCATTACCCGACAGTTGGCCGGATACAACCATTGCCCTTTTGGCTGTGGTGATAATATAGCTGTTGCCAGCCGGGCTATATTTTTCCTCTACATCAATACTATGTTGTTGATCATTCACCGTAACCCGCAAATTATGGATATGCGCTTCATTGAGGCGCCAGGCGTTTGTCTGACTCCAGGGTGACCAGGGGTCGTTGCTACGCAGTGCCAGTTCTGAAGCTGCTCGTTGCTGCTCAAGTATTAGAAATAGCGCAATCAGGGGCAGGTGATGTGAGACATCGGATTCTATGCCGTGAAAGATGCTCTGACGGTGTTTCTCAATGAAATTGGTGTCAAGCTGAGCTTTGCGGAACGCCTCGCAGCTTGCCAGATTATAGAGAAACTCGATATTGGTGGTCACGCCGCTAATCCGGTATTCTGATAGGGCGTTAGTCAGTCGCGCCAGAGCTCGATCCCTATTTTCATCCCAGACAATCAGTTTAGCGATCATCGGGTCGTAAAAGGGGCTGACATCATCCCCCTGAATCACCCCGGTATCCACCCGCACATGCTCGTTTTCTTCCGGTGGTTGCAGAAAGGAGAGGTGCCCTGTAACTGGCAGAAAATCATTGTCCGGATCTTCCGCATAGATACGTGCCTCAAAGGCGTGGCCATTGATCTGCAACTGATCCTGAGTCAGGGGCAGTGGCTGGCCCGCTGCTACCCGCAACTGCCACTCCACCAGATCCTGGCCGCTGATCATTTCGGTAACCGGATGTTCTACCTGCAGGCGAGTGTTCATCTCCATAAAGTAAAAGGAGCCGTCTGGGTTAAGGAGAAACTCTACAGTACCAGCCCCCTCGTATTTTATAGCCTGTGCAGACTTCAAAGCGGTTTCGCCCATCGCTGTGCGTAGCGCCTTGGTGAGTCCTGGGGCAGGGGCCTCTTCGATCACTTTCTGATGACGCCGTTGTACCGAACAGTCGCGTTCGAAAAGATAGACGCCATTGCCGGACTGATCGCAAAACACCTGGATCTCAACATGACGTGGCTCGGTCAGGTATTTTTCAACCAGCATATCGTCATTACCAAAACTTGATGCAGACTCTCGTTTTGCTGCTGCAAGGGCTTCATCAAACTCCGCTTCTGCCCAGACTTGACGCATCCCTTTGCCGCCGCCGCCAGCTGTTGCTTTGAGCAGCACTGGGTAACCCATCTCATTGGAGACTTTTTTCAGGATTTCAGGGGATTGGTCTTTGCCGTGGTAACCAGGGACCAGAGGAACCCCCGCAGCTTCCATAATCTCTTTGGCCGCTGATTTTGAGCCCATGGCCCTGATTGCTCCGATGGGAGGGCCGATAAATACCAGGTTATTTTCTTTACATAGTTCACAAAATTCTGCGTTCTCAGATAGAAATCCGTAGCCCGGATGGATCGCCTGGGCGCCGGTTCGCAGTGCTGCCTCAATGACTTTATCTGTCCGTAGATAGGAATCACGGGATGGGGCTGGCCCAATAAATACGGCTTCATCGGCCATGGCGACATGCAGCGCATGGCGATCAGCCTCAGAATAAAGTGCAACCGTTGCAATGCCCATCCTGCGGGCGGTACGAATGATGCGGCAGGCTATTTCACCGCGATTGGCAATTAATATCTTGTCGAACATAATAAGCTCTCTTTAATTCAGTCGGCAGGCTGTTCTGCTAGAAATAGATCCAGTTTCCATTACATCCGGAACACCCCAAACTGGGTGTCCTCTATTGGTTGATTAAGGGAGGCTGAAAGACACAGACCCAATACCGTGCGTGTTTCTGCCGGATCAATGACTCCGTCATCCCACAGCCGGGCAGAAGCATAATAGGGGTGCCCTTGATGCTCGTAGAGGTCGATGATGGGTTGTTTGAATTCAGCTTCATCTTCAGCGGGCCATTCGATCCCCTCGGCAGCCTTCTGATCGCGTTTTACCTGTGCTAAAACGCCTGCCGCCTGTTCGCCACCCATGACGGAGATACGGGCGTTGGGCCACATGAACAGGAACCTGGGGTCGTAACCTCGGCCGCACATGCTGTAGTTGCCAGCACCAAATGAACCGCCGATGATGACAGTAAGCTTGGGTACCTTGGCGCAGGCAACGGCCATCACCATTTTAGCGCCGTGTTTGGCAATGCCGCTGGCTTCATACTGTTTTCCGACCATAAAACCGGTGATGTTTTGCAGGAAAACTAGCGGAATCTTCCGCTGTGCGCACAGCTCAATAAAGTGAGCGCCCTTCTCTGCAGACTCTCCGAACAGGATGCCGTTATTGGCCACAATACCCACCGGATATCCGTGTAACCTTGCAAAACCACAGACCAGGGTAGAGCCGTAAAGCGCCTTGAATTCGTCAAACTTGGAGCCATCGACGATACGTGCGATAACTTCACGTGCATCGTAGGGTTGCCGCTTGTCTTTTGGGATGATGCCATAAATTTCATTGGCATCATAAGCGGGTGGCTCCGGTTCAATCAGGTCAAGCTGTACAGGTTTGATCCGGTTCATGCGTGCTACGGTTTCACGAACCAGTTTTAGTGCATGGTGGTCATTTTGTGCGTAATGATCGGCAACACCTGATGTTCGGCAGTGAACGTCAGCGCCGCCTAGCTCTTCAGCGGTTACAACCTCACCTGTTGCAGCACGCACCAGTGGTGGACCGCCAAGAAAAATCGTACCTTGCTCTTTTACAATAATGGACTCGTCCGCCATGGCGGGTACGTAGGCTCCCCCTGCCGTACAGGAGCCCAGAACTGCTGCGATTTGCGGGATCTTTTTGGCCGACATATTAGCCTGATTGAAAAAAATATGTCCAAAATGATCTCTGTCGGGAAAGACCTCATCCTGAGTTGGCAGATTTGCGCCGCCTGAATCAACCAGGTAGATGCAGGGTAGATTATTCTGTTCTGCTATGGTCTGCGCGCGAAGGTGTTTTTTAACGGTCAGGGGGAAATAGCTGCCGCCCTTGACCGTGGCATCATTGGCAATAATCAAGCATTCCTGACCCTCAACCCGCCCGATACCGGTGATCAGTCCAGCTGCAGCAATAGGGGCATCATAAACTTCCAAGGCAGCCAGCTGAGAAAACTCTAGAAAAGGCGTGCCTGGGTCGACCAGTGCATCGATGCGGTCTCGGGGGAGCAGTTTTCCTCGGGCCAGGTGCTTTGATCGTGCTTTCTCCCCTCCGCCTAGCTTGATCTGTTCAAGTTTTTCGCGCAGATCCCGGGTTTGGTCTTGCAGGTGCTCGCTATTTTCTAAAAACTCAGTTGAACGCGTATTAATCTTAGATTGGATTATGGGCATAGTCTTTATCCGGATTCTAATTGAGACCTTTGCACGAGAGCCATTTTGCTCCCATGCTGTGTTAAAAATGTACTCAATCGGTCATTTACAACTGTAAACTCCCTCTTTGCGCGTATTTTTGCCTTGCCTGGAATCAAAATCATCTTCCGTGCAAAGGTCTCTAATTGAGTAAAAAGAGGATGTTAGCGGGTTTCCTGAAAAAGCTCGCGGCCGATCAGCATGCGCCGTATTTCAGAGGTTCCTGCACCTATTTCGTAGATTTTTGCATCTCGTAATAAGCGACCAGCGGGAAGATCATTCATATACCCGACCCCACCCAGCGCCTGGATCGCTTCAAGCGCCATTTGCGTTGCAGCTTCAGCGGTATAGAGGATAACACCAGCCGCATCTTTGCGGCTCTCCTGGCCACGATCACAGGCTGTTGCAACGGCATACAGGTAGGCTCTGCTGGCATTAAGCTGTGTATACATGTCTGCAATTTTGCCCTGCATCAGCTGGAACTCGCCGATACTTTGATTAAACTGTTTACGCTCATGGATATAGGGCAACACCAGGTCCAGACAGGCCTGCATAATGCCGACCGGGCCACCGGAAAGCACGGTACGCTCATAGTCCAGCCCTGACATCAGCACTTTAACGCCGCCATGTTCGATGCCCAGTATGTTTTCCTCGGGTACTTCACAGTCTTCGAATATTAGTTCACAGGTATTGGAGCTGCGTACCCCCAGTTTATCCAGCTTCTGACCTCGGGAAAATCCTGGGAAATCTCTTTCTATGATAAAGGCGGTGATTCCCCGAGAACCTGCCTTGATGTCTGTTTTGGCGTAAACAACGTAGGTATTGGCATCAGGGCCATTGGTGATCCACATCTTGTTACCATTTAAGATGTAACGGTCGCCTTTTTTATCAGCCCGTAATTTCATGCTGACGACATCCGATCCCGCATTGGGTTCGGACATGGCAAGCGCGCCGATATGTTCGCCTGAACACAGGGCTGGCAGATATTTTAGTTTTTGTTGGTGTGAGCCGTTTTTTCGGATCTGGTTGACACACAGGTTAGAGTGGGCACCATAGGACAAGCCGATACCTGCTGATGCGCGAGAGATCTCCTCCACAGCGATCGTGTGGGCAAGATAGCCAAGATTGGTGCCACCGTACTCCTCCTCAACGGTAATGCCCAGCAGACCCATTTTGCCAAGCTTGGGCCACAGCTCATTCGGGAAGGAGTTGTCAGCATCTGCCTGGGCCGCAATGGGTGCAATCTCTGCCTGGGCAAACTGGTAGACGGCATCTCTGAGCATGTCGATCTCTTCGCCAAGACCGAAGTTGAGGGTAGGGTAGCTTGTATTCATCGGGTCTTCCTCTCATCTGAGTGTAAAGTTATTCTGCGCTGTGCATAGCCTCGTTGATACGATCAATTGCACTATCCAACTCCAGCATCATCACCTTGACATCATGGAGCTGGCTTTGCAGCTGGGTTTTTTGCTGCTGGAATTTATCCAGGCAGGTTTGTAACTGTTTTTTATTGTTGTCGCCTACCGGATCGTATAGATCAAACAGTGCCTTGCATTCATCCAGTGACAACCCCAGGCGTTTCCCCCTTAAAGTTAGCTTCAGCAGCGTTCGATCCTGTTGGTTGTAAACACGCTGAGTGCCAATTCTGGTGGGCGACAAGATACCTATATCTTCGTAAAAGCGGATGGTGCGCGTGGTGATATCAAATTCTTTTGCTAATTCAGAAATACCGTATTTGATACCCATGCTGGTAACCTATTACGAAATAATGCCATTATAATAACTTACGTTTACGTTAACGTAAAGCTGTGAGAGGGAAGGGTGGAGATGAAGTTTCCGGTATCTATGCTCAAAGATAACTAACAGATGATTGTTTTAAGCAGTACCAACTGTGTGTTAACAAGATCCCGGTTTTCCTGTTTTGCCGCATGATCAAGGTCTCGGGTAATTTGTGGTATATGTTGAAAACGCGTAAGGCCGGTTAATCCTTTTAGCTGATGGGAAAGATTTTTAATTGAAATCCAGTCTGATTTTGGTAAGGCAGCCTCTATCTCACTGATTTGCCGACGGACCTCTGCGTATAGGACCTCTTTTTTGATCGCTATAGCGGGTTCGTCTTTGGCGAGAGAAGGATTTTCTCCGTCTGAAACGGCCTGCAGAATATTTTTAATAAGCACTGCTTCATCAATCGGTTTGTAACAGATAGATGCTATGCCCGCATTCTCGAGTGCCCTCACTTCAGAATCCATCACATCAGCAGTTAAGGCGATGATGGGTGTATTGCTGTTGGTGGGGTTGTTTCTGCGTATCTGCTGGCTTGCTTCAATGCCGTCTATTAGCGGCATATGTACATCCATCAGAATCAGGTTAAATGTTTTTGCCGCACAGGCATCGATGGCCTTGATCCCGTTTTGTGCGGGCCAGGTTTTTGCGCCCGCAGCTTCCAACACTGTCCTGATCAATCGCAGATTAAGTTCATTATCTTCAGCCACCAGAATATCAAGCCCGCAGAGCGCGCCTCCGGTCTCAACGGGCAGTTTATGCGTAACTTCATTTGCTACGGTTGCTCCTGAATTGAATTTTTGACCAACACAATCCTCAACAGCAGCGTAAAGGTTGCGCCCTGCAACCGGTTTGCTTAGCAAAACAACCGGCTGCAGTTTCTGCTGTAGTGAATCCGAGAATATTTCAGCCATATTGGAGCACCCTGCTACAAGCATGAGGGTTCCGGAAAACCGTTTCCTGACATTGAGCAGAAAGCTTTCGAGCTCATCCGAATTAAGTTCCTGGGCAGTAAAGCCAATAATGGCCAAATGACAATTTTCCGCATGTTGCCGCAATAGATCCAGGAATGAGAGTTGCTGAGTTGCCATAAAAAGATGGGGCGTAAAACTTAATAATCGGCTGCGAAAGGAGCGACGAATCCAGGCATTCTGCTCGTAGACTATAATGGTATCTAGCGTCAGAGAGGTAAGGGTGGTTGTTGTTAAGCTTTTATTGGATTGTTTTTTAAAGCGTATTGATAATATGACCTCGGTACCCATCCCGATTTGACTATCAATTTTGATCGATCCGTGCATCAGCTCAGCAAAGCTTTTTACAATAACCAGGCCCAGGCCAGTGCCACCGTGGCGCCTGCTGATACTGGTATCTGCCTGGGCAAAGGGTTTGAATAATTTGGCAAGATTGTTGGGGCTGATCCCCTCTCCAGTATCAAGTACTAACAGCTGCAGTGTTACATCATCGTCGAGCTCCTCAATAACCGATACCAGCACAACGATATTCCCATGGCTAGTGAATTTAATTGAGTTGCTCACCAGGTTGCTGATCATCTGTTGCAGCCTTAATTTGTCGCCCCGAAGCTGGAGGGGCACGTCCGACTCAATGAGGAGCACCAGTTCCAGTTCCTTTTCGTGAGCAGAGAAACTGTGCAGTGCAATAACTTCATCAAGGCAACTCTCCAGATCAAAGTCGATAGATTCAAGCGAGATGGTCGATGATTGTAATCTGGAGAATTCAAGTATATCGTCGATGATGGACAGCAGCAGGGTGGATGCATGCATGATGATCCCTGTGTGTTCGGCCTGCTCTTTATTTTGTTCTGTTTTTTTAAGTAGTTTGGAAAATCCCAGAACCGTTGTAAGGGGGGTTCTTAGTTCGTGGCTCATGCGCGCCAGGAACTGATCTTTGGCTTGGTTGGCCACTTCAGCCCTGTTCTTGGCTAACTCTAATTCAGTAATGTGTTTTTCAAGTTTAGCCATGGTGTCGCGCAATTTCTGAGTAGCTTTTGCTATGTTTTGCTCCATTAACAATTGGGCTTTGCCACCCTGATAAGCAAGCTCATTGATGCCCTGCTCTAACTCCCCCAGTTCACCGCCACTGTTTTCAGGTACCCTCGCTTGATAATCACCTTTGGTCAGTTTTTGTACCGCGTGGGTGATGTTGATTAATGAACGGGTTATTCCGCTCGCCAGTAACCAGGCCAATAGTCCGGAGAACAGTGCCGCCCCTCCCATTAACGTCAGGCTGGTGATGATAATGGACTGCTGACGCTCCAGCTGATTCTTTTCATTTAACACCAGGACGACCCAGCCGATGACCTGTTCAGCTGCAGGGCTCTCAAGTGGTTCTGCAAAGTCTCTGAACTCTATTCCAGCCAGTTTGATGGGGGCATTGAAGTACAAAAATCTTCCGTCTCTTGAAGGTTTTGTAGCTTCAACTGTTTCAGGGTTAATAGACAGTGTTGTCGAGTCTTTCTGGTTGAGACTCAGTATTTTTTTTTCAAGATTCAGGAATGCAATTGCTTCGACATCCTGACCATTGAGGGCGGCTTTTGCCAGCGTGTCCAGATCCTGTATATTACCTGCGAACATGCTAAATTCAGCGAGCGCTGCGATATAGAGTACTGCTTCTGAACCGGTACGTAGTAAGTTGGCACGTGTTTCCACTGTTGTCAGGTAGATGCTGTAGGTAGTAGAAAATATTGTGATTAGTGTCAGTGGTGCCAATATAAGCAGTGCGACTCTTTTTTTGATGCCCCATTGGTTTAGGCTAGAAAGGGGCATGGTATACCCTGTACAGATGGGGGGGGTTAGCCAGCTGATGGTAACTGGTTTTTATAGCGCGGCTTGGTGAGCTTGCCTCTCTTGGGCGGTAAATGCTGTTTGCCAGTGAGTCAATCATGAGCTGACTGAATGCTATGCTCATTCAACAAAGAGTTACCCTGCTCCAGTTCGATAAGTGATTGCTTCAAGCTTTCAGCATTTAACCCTGAAACACCAAGTAAACGAGCCACTTGAGGATTTATACTCAGGGTGAAAATCCTGTTAAAGCGTGGTGATAGCATAGCTGTACCCTGGCTGTTTAGCCACTGTCTTACCCAATGGGCAGTATCTTTTCCGGTATCCTTCGGGGTGCTGTGCAGCGCAGCCAGTGCGCCGGCCTTTGTGTATGCTTGGGAAAATCCAATAACTGGTTTTTTATACTTCATGGCAAGAATGAGTATCCATTTAGCGGTTGTCTGGTTGAATACTGTTGTGTCTGGCAGCGCGAGGAATAGGTCACTTTGCTTAAAGAGGGGTTCTATTACGGTGATGGGGTTATCGTCTTTGTTTAATAACCTGGCATTTAACAGGAGTCCATTTGCATCGCTAAAATGCTCAAGAATTTTAAATTTATCCAGGCTCGAAGGGCCAAAGACAGCGCCCAGGGAGCGAACATTGATGGGTAACAGGCTGCATAACTGTGTAAAGCGCTGATAGGGTTGATCCAAATAAATTGCAGTTTTATTTTTCTGAAACATGCTGCCCATTCGGATTTTATGCCAACTATCCTGTGTGAGAAATACAGATAGAGCCGGGGCTGATATCTCCGTTTTATTAATATAGGCTGATGCTTTTGAGCCAATAGCAATAATCAGGGCTGCGCTCTTGAGAATAGAGTTAGCCTGAGGATGGCCTCTTAAATCTTTTAAAGTGAAACCGGTTATTTGGGGTTTGTCAGCGGTTACTGAATCGGATAGCTGCGAGTTGAAAGTGGTAAAAACCTCTTGGTATGCAGGTGCATTTGAAGACATTAACACCAGGATTTGATCGGCAGAATAGGCGGAGCAACTCAAAAAACAGCAGATGGATATGAGTAGGCTGCGTGCTTTGAACCCCATTGTGCTATTCATGTGGATATTTGGTTTGTGTGTTGACGTCCGTGTCATTGATCCCTCCTGCGTACTGAAATAGACACGCTGGTTTTTAAAAGCCGACCTGTATATTTATAAAACTGATCCGTTCAAAGACATTATTATCCTGAAACTCAAGATATTCTTCATCGAAAAGATTTTGTATCGTCAGGCCAATCGCCAAATCTTGACCGCCAATGTGCCAGGACTTTTTGATGTGAAGGTCATAGCGTGACCAGCTGTCAACCTCGATGCCCTGTCGCCAATCGGTATAGGAGTTGTGATAGTAGGTTAACCCCATGAGCCAGCCAGTGGGTAACACATAGCTTATCAAGGCCGATGCAGTATGGTGGGGCGAGGCATGCTGTACTTTTTTATTCTTGAGTATACGAAAATCCTGTTTGTGGCGTTGGTAACGGAAGCCGTCAACGCGCGTATTGGCATATTGTATTGAAATAAGCAGTCCCTGGGTGGGGTGTAGCTGGAGCTGGGTTTCAAAACCGCTGGTTCTCCAGTGGTTGGTGTTGTCGCTATGCCAGACTCTGCCGTTAATATCATCATAGGGGAATTTGATGACATCAATGCCGTTCTCCATATATTCACGGAACAGTTTGTAATCAACGTTAAGTTTGCCGTTAAACCAGTAGCCTAGGTAGCCAATTTCGTAGGTGCGAACCGTTTCTTCGGCGAGCCAGGGCGCTGCAGTATAGGCTAACTCGATCTCCTGGCCGTCGGGAAAGTTAAACTGGTTGAAACGTTCTGCCTCGAAAATCGACGGTGCTCTGTTGGCCTTTGTGGCACTGATGCGCAGGTGCTGATTGGGGGAAGGGTGCA
>CAYYRK010000013.1:0-6509 GCA_964473915.1 uncultured Pseudomonadales bacterium | reverse complement strand
TAGGGATTAATATGCCACTCGGTATTGGTAAAAAAGTACTTGACCAGGTTGTCGATATAATCGAGGCTGCCCATCGCGACCGGGCTTTTTAGTTCTTCGTAGCGCAGCCCTGTGCCCCAAACCAGGTTGATGCGGGGGTTAACCGGATAATGGTGTTCAATCTCCATAGTGGCCTGGCGGTAGGTGCGTTCACCGTCTTTCAGCTCAAAAATGAAATCTTCCTGCCCGGGAAATAGTTGTGGAATCATCTCGGGATCGACCTCTAACTCCTCAGAGAGCAGGGTTTTTCTTGAGCGGTCGAAATTGGCACTGCTTATATCAAAATGGCTGCGCAGTCGGCCATAGTTGCCGGATTGTTCCCAGTTAACACTCAACCAACCCCACTTAACATCTTCATCGATAAACTCATCCAGGTGGTCGCCATCACCAAACCCGATGCTTGCATCACTGTATCCTGCTTCAATCTCTACTGAATCTCTGGCTGAAGGGGTGCTCAGGGTGTGAAAAGTGATATGACCTACATGGGCATCATCTTCAACATGCTTGAAACCGTTATTTTCCCGATAGGCCACCCGCATTACTGAATGGGTGCTGCCCGTTTTAAAGGCATGGCTGATACTCGTGTTGCGAGTATCCCAACTGCCTGATGTCGCGTTAATTTGGGTGCCTGATGCCAGTAACGGACTGATGGTGATGATGTTGATTGCGCCGAGAATCGCATTGGCACCGTAGGCGGGCACATTGGAGCCGCGGACCACTTCGA
This sequence comes from uncultured Pseudomonadales bacterium, assembly GCA_964473915.1. Taxonomy (GTDB): domain Bacteria; phylum Pseudomonadota; class Gammaproteobacteria; order Pseudomonadales; family IMCC2047; genus CAYYRK01. The sequence goes on along the minus strand of CAYYRK010000013.1, from coordinate 5,746 downwards.
TATGATCAATGTCATCTGGGGTTATGCCCAGTGACATCCAGGATATTGTGGAGTCTATGCCGGTATATGTATATGCACTGCGACCATTGATGCGTATCTCCAGGCGGCGTGGATTTTTATCACTCAAGCCGTGGGAAGTGACACCAAACCAGCTACCGTTAACTGAATAGGCTTGATAACCTGGCACTAGCCGAAACAGATCGGTGATATTGGGCGAGCCCATTGCTTGGATCATCTCTCTGGAGATAATAGTCACGCTGGAAGGGGCTTCGGTAATATGTTGTGATTGACGGGTTGCTGAGAAGATAACGGGTATTTCTGCGAGCAGGTCTCCTTCGTCAATTTCATTCATGGCGTATACAGGCCCGCTTACTAGCATCACCAATAGTAGTATAAGAAAGCTGCTACAACCTTTTGTTAATGATAAGCTCGCAATAATAGATGTGAAGGATCTCTCCTTGGGAAATCTGTAGCGGGAAGGTCGTAAGAGGTTTTGCATCATAGTAACGTGCCGTATTGTTCTTGTTGTTGCAGGTTGTCCCAGAATGAAAACATTCTTTTGCTTGATTGCTGCACTAGTGATTTGAATTCAGAATTCATAAAAGTTAGTGGTTGATTGGCCTCTAGGCCGGGTCACTCCAGCCTGCTTTTTCAGCCAGCACCCCAGCCTGGGTTCTGTTCTCCAGGTTTAAGCTTTTTAATATCGCACTGACATGTGCTTTTACAGTATTTTCTGAAAGGTTCAGGTCGCGGGCAATCTGCTTGTTGGATTTACCAATGGCTACCAGTTTAAGTATTTCCAGTTGCCTGGTTGTCAAGTTGCTGCTCGCTTTTCCTGGATCCACAGGGCTGTTTTCGTCGAGTCCACCAGAAGTGTTTAGCTTGGGTAACTGGCGTATTTCGCTAGGTATGTAGATGCCTCCCGATAAAACCAGTTTTATGGCACTAACCATTACAGCTTTGCTTGCGGATTTTGGGATATAGCCCACCGCACCGGAGTCGAGTGACTTGACGACATGGTGTGGGTTCTCAGAAGCAGAAAGCACAATGATCGGTAGTTCGGGATAGCTGTTACACAATTTGCGCAGAAAAGAAAATCCGTCAGTATCGGGCATGAACAGATCAATCATCGCTACAGCAAAGCTCTGCTCGTTGCTTAACAGCTCAAGGGCGGCGCATGCATTCTCTGCCTCATAAATTATAGCTTCTGAGAAGGTTTGCCTGAGTGTATCTGACACGCCTTCGCGAATCATTGCATGGTCATCCGCTACAAGTATTTTCATCTTGAAAGGCTTATTGTCTCCATTGGCTGCCGGTCAGTTAAATATAGCATTTTGTCATGTTAATAGCATAGCCTGAATATAACCCAAAAGTATTAGCCGGTATGGGTTATTTGCAGAGGTCGAAAAAAGATGCACAATGTGACCTGCACTGGCTTACCAAAGGTTCAAAAGGAGTTTGATAGATGCCGGTATCATGGGGTTTGACTGGATATGACCGAAATTGGACGGTCGTCACAGGATGTGACCGCCACAAGGATGTGGCTACTTTTCATCTCCCTTGAAGTTTTTCAGCCCCGTCTTCCCCCATTTCCACCGTACCTTTAAGTGCTTAGCTCTTTGTTTAGGGCGATCTTACCTGTAGCACCTTGACACGAACCCATCAAAACATGAAGCATTGTGTATCTGCTTTGATAGGTTTGCTATTCTCAGGTTTAATGCCGTTGTTGGTTACGGCGTATCACTGACTGATAGAGTTCTATAGGCGCTCTGAATAAGCTGATGCTGTGGCCAGCTGAGCGGTGGTTGCACGTGCCAGTAAAAAGTTTTATAGTCACCGTTCTCAATTTCACTTCCATGGAATGGAAGTGCTGCAAACAAGGAGGTTGGTGTGCGATTTATGCTATTTGTTGTGTTGTATACTGTTGCTCAGTTCGTGTCGGCGGTTCCCGTTTTTATTAATGAAATCCATTATGACAATACCGGGGCGGATTCCGGAGAAGCGTTTGAAATAGCTGGTCCTGCAGGCACAGATCTTGCCGGATGGAAGCTTGTTTTTTACAACGGTAATGGTAAAACTCCCTATGGGGAACAGGTCCTGGCCGGGGTTATTGCGGATCTGACCAATGGGTTTGGAGTGCTTGATTTTGATTTTCCCGGGATTCAAAATGGTGCTTCTGATGGGTTGGCGTTGATCAATAATCTGGGGCAGGTGGTACAGTTCCTGAGTTACGAAGGTGCCTTTGTTGCTGTATCAGGTTTGGCAGTGGGTGTGGCCAGTCAAGATATAGGTGTGCAGGAAAGTGGTGCTACACCGGTAGGTGCGTCCCTTGAGCTACAGGGGACCGGGAGTGATTACCGGGATTTTCTCTGGTTAGCGTCGTCCACCAATAGTTTTGGGAATATTAACTCTGCTCAGAACTTTGCTGTGGTACCTGTTCCGCCCAGTGTTGCTTTGCTTGTCACTGGTTTCCTGTTGCTGGCCCTGCGAGATAGAAGGGTGAGTTCGCGTCTTGCGTTTGTTTTAAAGCCTGTTTAAATTCCATCGGGTTTTGCAAAAAATTGGCCAGGCCAAGGATACTTTGTGAATCCCTGGCCTGGTGACAATAAGTCCTTAGTTTACATACCGATCATGTCAGCTTTGGCCATGACATTTTTCATGATTCGAATTGATGCGGCATCAATCAGGTTTCCATCCAGAGCCACAGCTCCCAAACCCTGCTCCTCTGCCTCGCGGTAAGCTTTAGCCATACGACGAGCATTATCAACCTGCGCCTGGCTTGGTGAATATACATCCTGAGCAATATCGATCTGTGCTGGGTGAATCGCCCATTTACCGGTAAAGCCGAGTGTTTCTGCTCTCTGAGCTTCACGACGATAACCCTCAGCGTCTTTGAAGTTGCCAAATGGGCCATCAATAGCATCGACACCACCCATACGAGCGGCAATGACAATTTTATTACGCGCATAATGCCAAATGTCACCGGGGTAGTCGGTATCGCCACCAATGGCATTCACATCAACACCTTGAGACGCTGAGTAATCACCCATACCAAAAATAATTGCTTCAAGGCGCGGTGAGGAAAGTACTATCTCTTCAACATTGATCATCGCCTCAACTTCTTCGATCAGCACCTCAATACCGATACGATTTTTCAGGCCCAGCTTTTGCTCCATCTGGGTAAGCAGTGTATCAACCCAGTAGATGTCCTTGCCCGACATAATCTTGGGGATCATGATGATATCAACCAGCTCACCCGCTTCCTCAACAATCTCGATGATATCTTCGTAGGCCCATTGGGTGGTCAGATCGTTAATCCTGACACAGCGGGTTTTCTTGCCCCAGTCGAGCTCTTTTAATGCCTTAATAATGTTTTTTCTGGCAGGTACTTTAGCTGACGGTGCCACTGCATCCTCAAGATCCAAAAATACATAATCAACATTGCTGGCCGCAGCTTTGGCCATCATCTTTTCACTGCTGCCTGGCACTGAAAGCTGGCAGCGCCTTAGTCGTAATGGTCGTTTGCTCATCTATTTATCTCCCCAATGACTCTGTTTTTTAATTAGTGTTCGGCGTTCTCCTTCAAACACCACTTTTTTATCCTGATTAATGCCCCAATGTTTAAAATGGACAATTCCAGCATCTTCTCTGTCGCTCTCTTCAACGGCCAACACTTCGGTATAGGCGTTGAGTGTATCACCGTGAAAAACAGGCTGTTTAAATTGAATTTTATCCAGGCTCAACTCAGCTAAAGCATTTTCAGCGGTATCCTGGCTTGCCAGACCGATCACCAGCGCCGCAGTGATGCCGCCATAGGTGATACGTTGACCAAACATGGTGTCTTTCATCTTATGCTCATTGAAATGACCATCTGCAGTATTCATCACCATATTGGTTAACATTACGTTATCCATCTCGGTCATCGTTTTGCCACGCCCATGAGCCATAACATCACCCACAGTAAAATGTTCAAAATAGTTATCGTTGCCGGTCAGACTACTTATTGATCTATCCATTACTCCCCCCTATCGACCTAAAATCTTGTCAGATATAATTCTTTTTTGAATCTCTGATGTGCCTTCAAAAATTTTCGTCAGGCGTGCATCTCGCCAGTAACGCTCAACTGCGTAATCGGTTGTATAACCTGCGCCGCCTAAAATTTGTAGTGCTTCACTGGTGACTGTCTCAGACATCTCGCTGGCTAATAACTTCACCATTGAAGCCTGCAGGTCACAACGATTGCCGGTGTCTATGGCGTCTGCGACAAAATACATCAGCTGACGTGAGGCTTCTATCTGAGTAGCCATCTCCGCAATTTTGAAACGAATAGCCTGGAACTCTCCGATGGCCTGGCCAAACTGTCGACGCTCCATGCAGTATTCCTGAGCATCCTCAAGCGCTCCTCGAGCTAGCCCAATAGAGCGAGCGGCGGTATGTGCTCGGCCTATTTCCAGCATGCTACTGATCATGTAAAACGCTTTGCCCTCTTCACCCACCATTTTTTCGGCAGGCACGCGGCAGCCATCAAACGCCAGCTCAAAGGTGTTCCAGCCAAAGTAGCCGATCTTGTTGATTTTGTTGCCTTCAACATTTTCAGGCAGTTGCCCGCGGGGCTTATCAACCAGGAATGCGGTAAGGCCTCTGTGGCGAGCCTTAGGATCCACTTCGCCGGTTCGCGCAATTACTAGAATGGCATCAGAACCATCGGCGAAGGTGCACCAGTATTTGTTGCCGGTGATTACCCAGGAGTCGCCATCTTTGACTGCGCGGCAGGTGATGTTGGCAACATCAGAACCCGCATTGGGCTCGGACATTGCAAATGCAATCAGATACTTGCCAGCCGCAATCCGTTTCATCAAATCATCACGCAGGTCCTCATGTAAATTGCTAGGTTTGATTACGCTATTCCCACGGGCCACCAGGCTGGCAACACTCATCCAGCTGCGGGCCATCTCTTCGGCAATCAGACAATATTCAAAACAACCTAATCCAAGGCCACCGTATTGCTCAGAAATAGTGATTCCAAAATAGCCCGCTTCTCCCAGTTTGTCGATCAGGCTATCAGGGAAAACGCCCTTTTCCGGGTCCAGTTTATTGGCCAGTGGGAACACTTCATCACGACTGAATTTTCTGGCCGCTTCCTGAATCATTAAACGTTCTTCGGTAAAATAACTCATGATTCAGGCTCCCGTACAGGGATCATATTGGTTCGCTTGAAGTCTACCACTAACTCACCTTTTTGATTGAACCCCTGGGTGTGCCAGGTTGCGATGCCAAACTCCTTGCGCTTTTCAGACTTGCGTCGATCAACCACGGTGCTCTTTGCCGTTAAGGTATCGCCAGGATAGACCGGCTGATGGTAGGTTAACTCGTTAACGCCGAGAAACGCGCCACCGCGCTCGCTCAGATCTTCGACCGAGAGGCCAAAAACGGTATCAAAAACAAGCATAGGGTTGATCACTACATCTGGGTGTCCGTGTGCCATGGCATATTCACGGTTGTAGTAGTGGGGGTTAAAGGAAAGTGTCAGTGTGGTAAACATGGAGTTATCCCCCTCATTCAGGGCACGCCCCCAATGGTGTTCAAACACTCTACCTATCTCAAAATCTTCGTAGTAATGGCCGTAATAACGCTGTTTGGCGTTGGCCAGCTTAGCTTCCAGTTCACTATTCATTATCAGTCCTACAGTTATTATTGATTTGTTTTGCAATTATTATTTGTTTGTTTTGCAATTATTATTTGTTTG
>CAYYRK010000012.1:0-29479 GCA_964473915.1 uncultured Pseudomonadales bacterium | reverse complement strand
AAGTGGCATAAAAACGGCAACGCTTAGTCAGGTACTTAACATTTCAAGTCACTAGCCATGAGATACAATTAAACTCTAGTTTTAAATGTGGTAACTGGCGGCTCCAGAGCAAAGTCTACCGACCGGGAAAGCACCATCTCCTGCACATTGATATCGGTCCCATAGGCCAGAACACCCACCCCGGATTCTACTGCCTGCCCCAGAGTTTTTGCATAAACAGGATCGATCTTCCAAGCCGGTGATACGTGGGTAATGGCGGTATGCTGCACACAAAAAATGAGCAGTGCTTCTTCGCCCATGCTGACCACTCGCTGCAACTCTCGAAGGTGTCGGGTACCCCGGGTACTCACCGCATCAGGGAATAGGCCCACACCTTGTCCTCTATGCAGCGTTACGCTTTTTATTTCAACATAGCAGTTTCCCTTCGGCCCCGCCAGCAACAGGTCTGCTCGACTGTTTTCCTCTCCGTAACGAACTTCCCGCGCAATCAGGCTATAATTTTTCAGTTCAGCAATTGATTGTGTTTCGATGGCCTGAGCCACCAACGCATTGGCACGCACTGAGTGAATACAGGCCAGGTGCCCAGGCTCAGGCTCAACCAGCTCCCAGGTATAGGCATATTTACGCTTCGGGTTATCCGATTTCAACAGCCAGATGCGGCTACCCGGCTCTGCACAGCAGCGCATACTGCCTGTATTTGGGCAGTACACAGTAGTTTGGCGGCCATCGGAAAACATGACATCAGCCAGAAACCGTTTGTAACGGCGAATCAGGGTTGCTTCAACCAGAGGAGCGGGAAAACACACTAAAAAATTACCTTTGATGAAACTGACAGGATAACAGCGTTGCTTTACAATTCCAGACCTGTTTCTATTAAACGGCCCCATCAAAATGAATGACCCGACAACACTGCCACTGATTATTGAACCTGAACAGCTCAGCTCCTGCCTGAAAAGAGATGACCTGCTGATACTGGATCTCAGCAAGCAAGAAAGCTACCAGCAAGCCCATCTACCCGGCGCCATCCACCTGCCCTTTCAGGCACTGCTTGCTGGCACGCCCCCTGCGCCGGGAAAGTTGCCCGATTCAGACAAACTCAACCAGCTCTTTGGCGATCTCGGGCTGGCTGCCAATCGCCACGTAATCGCCTATGATGATGAGGGTGGCGGCTGGGCAGGCCGTCTGATATGGACACTGGATGTGATCGGGCATCAACGCTACTCCTACCTGAACGGAGGTATTCACGCCTGGGTCGGCGCAGGGCTGCCGGTTTCCACACAAGCGACAAACCCTGTTCCCACCACTGGTAACTGGCCAATAAACAGGGAGCCAATCGCAAATAAAGACACCATTTTGCAAAGGCTGGATGCCGATGATTTTATTATATGGGATGCCCGGTCAGCAGAGGAATACCGTGGAGAACGCAAGGTATCGGCACGTTCAGGCCATATTCCCGGTGCATCCAACTACGAGTGGACACAGGGTATGGACCGACAACGCGACCTACGCATCCGGCCACTGGAAGAGATTAGAACCGAGCTTGCAAATCTCGGCATTAGCGCCGACAAAGATATTGTCACTCACTGCCAGACCCACCACCGTTCCGGCTTTACCTACCTGCTGGGCAAGGCCCTGGGCTTTGAGCGGATAAGAGCCTACCCCGGTTCTTGGTCTGAATGGGGTAACGATACCGACACACCCATTGAGCAGGAAGCCTGACTACTATGTTATCGAGTCTGCAAAACATGCTGTTCCTGGCTGCGCAATATCTACTACCCCATCACCTGCTTTCACGCCTGACAGCGAAACTGGCTGATTGCGAATGGATCTGGCTGAAAAACCTGCTGATCAGCAGTTTTATAAGCGCCTATGATGTCAACATGCAAGAAGCACAGTTTCCAGATGCACAGGCCTACAAAAACTTTAATGCCTTTTTTACCCGGGCGCTCAAACCAGATGCACGGCCGATGGACCGAGACGATAGCAATATCATCTCACCCGTGGACGGCCAAATCAGCCAGATCGGCCGCATTGAAAATGATCGTATTTTCCAGGCTAAAAATCATGATTACTCACTGACAGAACTGCTAGCCGGTGCCGATCAGTTGGCTGCACAGTTTGTAGATGGCACTTTTGCAACCATCTATTTGTCACCCAAAGACTACCACCGGGTTCATATGCCGGTTGCCGGAACGCTCAAGGAGACTCACTATGTTCCCGGCCGCCTTTTTTCGGTCAGTCCCTTTACTACAGAGAAAATCCAGGGTCTTTTTGCCCGTAACGAGCGTATGATCGCTTATTTTGAAACCGAGATGGGCCCGATGGCGGTGATTATGGTGGGTGCAATGATTGTCGCTGGCATTGAGACGGTCTGGACCGAGCAGGTCGTACCCACCAGGGATGAGATATCTATCAGCCATTACGATCAGGGCGTAAAACTGAATCAGGGTGATGAGATGGGGCGTTTTAAACTAGGCTCAACAGTGATTTTATTGTTTGGCAAGGATGCCATCAATTGGCAATCACAGCTCACCGCAGACCAGACGCTAAGGCTGGGTGAATTGATTGGCAACCGCACACCTGGGCCGGCTACGCTATCAGGCTCGGTCGAAGGCGAAGGATAGGGTAGATTCGATCCGCTCTTCACCGAGCATTACCATCAATAGTCGGTCCAACCCCAGAGCGACACCGGAACAATCAGGCAACCCAGACTGCAGCGCTCCGATGAGCAATTCGCTTTGCCTGACCTGAGGTAAATTCAGCTTTTTTCGCATTTCAGCATCACCGAAAAATCTTTGTTGCTGCTCCTTTGGATCGGCCAACTCATGGTAACCATTAGCCAACTCCATACCCTCCAGGTACAGTTCAAACCGGTCAGCCACCACAACGCTGTTTTTACCCGTTTTTAACCTTGCCAAGGCACACTGACTTGCTGGGTACTCACAGACAAAAGTCATACCTGCACGCCCTAGTTGGGGTTCGATCAGATGTGATAGCAAAAGATCGAGCAGCGTATCTGAGTCCTCATCTGAAAAACTAAAATCGATCCGCTGCGCAGCAATTTCGGCCAACTCCTGAATCGAAGCCAGGTGGGGGTTTATGCCAAGATATTGTTCAAAAAGTTCAGCGTAAGTAAAAATTTCAACCTGCGTTCGCCCAGTTAGTTGTCTGACAAGATCAGCCACTTCATCCATCAAATTTGACAGATCGAAACCCACGCGATACCACTCCAGCATCGTAAATTCAGGATTATGGCGCGCCCCTGACTCACCCTCACGAAAGGCCTTGCAAATCTGGTAGATCGAGCCACTATTAGCTGCCAATAGTCGCTTCATGGCAAACTCAGGAGAGGTTTGCAGATAACGACCGTCCACCGTGGCCAGGCTGCGCAGATGCGGGTCTGAAGCTGTCCCACTGGACAGAAGCGGTGTTTCGACCTCCAGAACCGACCGCTCATGAAAAAAGCAACGTATTTCGCGGTAAGTATCAGCCCTTCGGCGCAGTGCCGCCATCTGCGCCGAAGGTTTCCATCGGTTGGTGTCCAAAGGCAACTATTTGCTAACCCTGTTCTGGTACTCACCCGTGCGGGTATCGATGCGCAGCACGTCACCGATATTGATGAAAAGTGGCACTTTAACTACGGCGCCAGTGGGCAGGGTTGCCGGTTTACTACCACCCTGGGCGGTATCTCCCTTGAGACCGGGGTCTGTTTCAGTGACCTCCAGCTCTACAAAATTAGGTGGCGTTACCGTTAACACTGCACCGTTATACAGAGTCACCGCGTAGGTTTCCTGCTCTTTGAGCCAGTCTGTCACGCCATTCACAGCCTTTGCATCTGCCGCGTGCTGCTCGTAGGAACCGTCAGTCATCATGAAGTGCCAAAACTCACTATCGCTGTAAAGATATTCCATATCCAGGTCAATCACATCAGCGGCTTCGAGCGATTCGCCAGACTTAAATGTGCGCTCCCAAACCCGACCTGTTTTAAGATTACGTAATCTGACCCGGTTAAATGCCTGGCCCTTGCCAGGTTTAACAAATTCATTCTCCAAGATACTGCAGGGGTCACCTTCCAGCAAAACTTTAAGACCGGAACGAAATTCATTGGTAGAATAGCTCGCCATACTTCCTCACTTGTTAATCAATTACAGCTGTATCACAAAATGGATCCAATCATACCTCGAACCACAACCACTATGCACTCCATAAGTTGGCAGAAGGAGCTTTCTAACCCGGTAGCCAGCATAGAAGAGCTGCTGGCATTAACCGGCAACAGCGGTCATCTGAAAGAGGTAGAAACCATCCATCCCAACGGTTTTCCGCTAAAAGTTCCTCGACCCTTTGTCAGCCGAATAAAACCTGGAGACTGGCACGACCCCCTGTTGCGGCAGATCATCCCCCTTAATATCGAAACAGCAGCGCAACCCGGGTTTAGCATGGATCCTCTGCAGGAGAAACAAAGCAACCCCCAGCCAGGGATCATCCAAAAATACCAGGGCCGGATATTATTGATGCTCAGCAGCAGTTGTCCCATTAACTGTCGCTACTGTTTTCGCCGTCACTTCCCCTATAAAGAAAATAGAATCAGCCGTAACCAATGGCCTCAGGTGTTGGATTACATCCGAAGAGATACCAGCATAAATGAAGTAATATACAGCGGCGGGGAACCGCTTTTGCAAAGTGATCAGTGGCTCGCCCAGCTAATTCGTGACCTTGCCTGCATTAAACATATTAAACGGTTAAGAGTTCACACGCGGCTGCCCATAGTTATTCCTCAGAGGGTCACAACTGATCTGGTGAATTGGCTGACCAGCACCTCCCTGAAACCGGTGCTGGTTCTGCACACCAACCATGCCAATGAACTGGATGATTCGGTCAAGCGGGCGCTAGCACCTCTACAGAAAGCAAATATTACCCTTCTGAACCAAAGTGTACTTCTCAAAGGTGTTAATGACAGCCTGGAGGCACTGAAAAACCTGAGTGAACGCCTGTTTGATGTCGGTGTATTGCCCTATTATCTGCATACCCTTGACCGAGTTCAGGGTGCAGCACATTTTTCAATGAGTCACGCACAGATTACTCACCTGTTCGACCAACTGCGCAATGAGTTGCCAGGCTATCTGGTTCCGCGGCTGGTCAAGGAGATAGCGGGGCAAGGTGCCAAATCCGCTTTTCTATAGGTCAGGGATGCATTTACCCTCTAAATTCTACCCCTCCCTCTGGCAAAAAATTGATAATGCACCTATATTGAGGAGGTCAAAGCAGTAGGTTAGTACAGCTAACACCATTGAAAACACACCGATATTTACAATACACCAACATCAGATTTTTTACTGTTTTTTAATAAGCAAGGTCAACTATCAAGTGATGGATTCAAGCAATGCCCTTCAATAAACCAGCCATAGAATTTTCCATTCCTGAGCGCACACTAACAACGCTCTCTTTCTGCGAACCCACCCCCCGACACTTGCAGAGATGGGTTGACCAGCTACCGATGATTAACCTCGGCGAAGCTTCCCGACTGCTCTATCACGCCATCCTTGAACTGAACCAGCTGATCGTTAATCCCGATGAGAGGCTAAAGCTTACAGAGATCATCAGGCCTGCAATGCTTTTTGTTAGCCGATCACTCGGCAAACACTATCTGAATAAACCCATATTTCTCCCCAAAAAAGCACTCAAAATATCCCGCTTGGCCACAGCATTGGATAACCAGCTAGCCACCACTTACAAGATTATTATTTTTGATATTGCCCATGCTGAGAACACACGCTCACGCAAACGAAAAAAGATATTGCTGGTTGCGCTGGAAAGGGCGCTTCGCTGCCTATCCAACAATATATTAAGGTCGCATCAACTCTACTCTACACCCTCCACCAATAACTGGCATGAGCTACACCAGATCTACCTAATTGCCGAGGCCAACCAGATTCATGATACTGCAATACCTGACGAGGAATACCGCTATATCAGCAGATCAACCATTGCCGAAACCTACAAAAGAGTACTGATGCTCAGTTGTTGCCAAACCAACCAGTTACGCCAAAGCGATATCCTCCATGTCTATGAGGCAACTGAGTTGTGGGCAAAGCATGTTGTTTTGGGCTCTATTACAGAAAACTCAGGCTTTGTGGTCGATCTTGGCCGTGACAAACCACCCTGTCATACCGATACACTAGGAAATAGGAGGTCTCCCCTCCAGCGAGGGATGGACTTTTCCAGACTGATCGATTATATGAGTAACTATCTTGCACAGTCCGAGTCCAATCTGGACGCCTATGTCAAAGAGATCACAATACCTGAAACAATCGATAAAGACATTTTACGCCACTTGACCACCACCTGGCATTCACAAACAGACCGAGCCCATAACCGCTTACCCAGCAACAAGGCAGTGGACCTCTGTGTTGGCTTTAGTGCCGCACACTACTACACATCAGGCGGTATTAACTTCGAAACCCAATTACAGACAAAACCTGATGACCCCAGGATTAAGCCCAATCAACAGGGAGCTAAATCAACCCAGGTTTTTGCGGGAAAAGACGTCACCACTATTAGTGACCCCAAGGATGTTTGGTCTGACGCTCATCATATAACAGACTCTAGCAGCAGAAAGAATCTGGATCTCATCCACTGGTCGGCCAAACATTCACAAACTATTACCGATAAGATACACCTTGAGGGGAACAAACCGCCTTTCTCAGTAACCGGCGACAATAACCATAGCCCAAGCCACACTATCTATCATGCACAACTGGTTAACGCCAGCCATGCTGGCTACTGTATTCGCTGGGAAAAAGAGATACCCAAGGAGATTAAAACGGGTGAGGCAATAGGCATCAATGAACATACAGCACAGGTCTGGAGCATAGCAATCATTCGCTGGATTCATCAGGTTTCGGCCATTGAATCCCTTATGGGTGTCGAGTTATTGACGCACGGCGCTATACCCTGTGGGGCTAAAGTTATGACCCATGAAAAAAGGAAATCTGATTATATACGAGCACTGCTATTACCTGCCCCGCCCTTTGCCAAGCAACCCGCCACATTGATAACACCCAATCTTCCCTTTAAGCAGGGGATGCAGGTAGTATTAAACCAGCATGGTGAATTGACTTATGGTCGGCTTAGCGAGCGCACCGCTGTACTGGGTAATTTTTTCCAGTTCATATTTGAACCAGATAAGCAGAGCAACGAAAATGAAAACAACACAGATGACAAACTGGACGATGCCTGGCCCGATATCTAACTGTCATAACTCACCACTACCATAGTATGCATAACCGCAACAGGCTACTTTTGATTCTTATAGAGATTTGATATTAACCATGCCAGAAAATGCAAAAACTATTCGCTTACTGACCCTGAACACCTCACAAAATGAGGCAGAAGAGCTGATCAATCTGCTGCGCAACGCAGGCAGAGCCACTCAGGCGCAACAGGTTGAGTCGATGGAGCACCTCACCAAACTACTGCAGCAACGGTGCCCATGGGATCTCTGTTTTGCAACCATGAATGCTAAAAACGCAGATCCCTTTGACGCCCTGGAAGAGATCAAAAAACTGGAGCAGGACATTCCAGTCATACTATTGACTCAAGATGATAATCAAGATGACCTGCTCAAGGCGCTCCATGCAGGGATGCGCGACGCGGTCCCTTCTATCCAGCAAGAACAGTTGCAACTGGTGGCCCTGCGTGAACTGGAAAACCTCTACGATCGACGAAAAAAACACACTGCGGAGGTCGCCCTGAGGGAGGTGGAAAAACGTTGCAGGCTACTGCTTGACAGTTCCCGGGACGCCATTGCCTACCTTCATGACGGTATGCATATCTATGCCAACAGCATCTATGTAAAGCTGTTCGGATATAGTGATTTTGACGACTTGGAGGGGTTACCCGTCATGGATCTGGTCTCAGCAGATGACCAGGCAGGCTTCAAGACCTTTCTGAAATCATTCACCAATGATACCGCTGAAACCCATCAATTCAACTACCGAGCAGTCCAGGAGGGCAGCTCTGACTTTGACGTCAAAATGAGCCTGTCACTAGCACAATATGACGGCGAAAACTGTACCCAGGTCATCATTCGGCCAGTGGCACATGAAGTAGAGCAGATAGCACCAGGCCATCAGGATACGGTCACTGGTTTAAGAAACATTGCCTCATTTAATGAACAGGTCGATAAAGCTATTGAAAAAGCCTATGCCACCCAACAAAAATGCACAGTACTGTGCATTCAGCCAGATAAAATAGCTGAACTGGAATCGCGTATTGATACGGCGAGTATGAATAAGCTACTTGGCGACATCGCTCGCACTCTACAGGAAGTGATTAAACCTCCACACATTTTGGCCAACATGGGCACCACTGAATTTGCCGCACTTTTAACCAACTGTGATACCAATACGGCCCAGATACTGGCACAAAAAACCTGCGACGCTGTTGCCCAGCTCAAAACAGAGACGGGGGAGTTGACACTGAATCTCACCGCCAGCATTGGCATTTCGATACTCAATGAGAACACGGAAAACCCTGAAGAGATCATCGCTAAAGCACGCGAAGCCGCAGAGTTTGTTATAAAGCATAGTGGAACCGGCAATGGTGTTCATCTGCACAATACTGATGCCCAGTATGAGATTAATACCAAAAAGATACTCCAACTATTACAGCAAGCACTAGAGCAGCAACTATTCACGCTGGTATATCAGCCAATAGTCAGTCTTCATGGGAGTTCAGCCAAACATTACGAAAGCCTGCTGCGCATGCCCGATGGGGAAGGCAGCGAAATATCACCCTCCCATTTTCTGAAAACCGCCCATGATAGCAACCTGATCATACAGATTGAAAGGTGGGCGATAGAAACGGCGATACGCACACTTGCAAAGCATATTTTAAAAGAGCACAAGACAGATCTCTTTATTAATATTAGTGCACAGTCCATAGGCGACACGCAGCTGATACCTTGGCTTGGCGAACTGCTCAATGAACTACAGCTACCCGCTGACTCTATCATTTTTCAAATTAGCGAAACCGATCTCCTGGCTGACCAGGATCAGGTCTATAAATTTGTTAACAGCATCGCTACATTGCAGTGCAAGAGCGCACTAACAAACTTCAGCGAGACGCTTAGCTCCTTTCAGGCGATCAAGAAAATCCCGTTTAGCTATATCAAGATGGACGGCTCTTATATTACCAAGCTCACTGGGGACGATGAGGCCAGGGAGGAGTTGAAAACATTGGTTAGCTCACTGCAGGCCCAAGGCAAGCTCACCATAGCGCCAATGGTAGACAACGCCGGTTTGCTGCCCATATTATGGCAGTCAGGTGTTAACTACATTCAGGGTTATTATATCCAGCAGCCTAGCAACGTCATGGATTATGATTTCGCTACAGAAGATGGGGAAGAGGCCCTGTAAACCCGGAAAAAGACCTCAAGTCCAGAAAGGAACCTCAGCGAATCGGTAGCCAGGGAGACATTTTTGAACCTGTTTTCTGTGGGCCATTTTTGCAAGCCGAGCCACTTGAGAGCTCCTCACACAGAATTCTGGATATCTGAATGCGGGTCATAATCGAACCAGTCCCTGTCTCTGAACCCTATCAAGTACAATATTCCATCAAGCCCCAGGTTAGATATCGACTGCTTAGCCGTTTGCCTAACGATAGGCTTGGCGCGAAATGCAATGCCAAGACCAGCGATACTAAGCATCGGCAGATCATTAGCACCATCGCCTACAGCGATCACCTGTTCCATATTAATCCCCTCTTTTTGGGCAATTTCTCTCAAAAGAGTGGCCTTGCGTTCTCCATCGACAATATCGCCGGTCACATGCCCGGTAACCTTTCCATCTTTTATATCTAACTCATTGGCATAGATATAGTCCATGCCCAATTTATCCTGCAGACGTTTAGCAAAATAGGTAAAACCTCCAGATAAAATAGCTGTCTTGTAGCCCAATGATCTTAATGTAGAGATCAGTTGTTCCGCACCTTCAGTTAAATTGATACGCTGGGCAACTTCAGCCAACACCTGCTCATCCAGGCCAGAAAGCAGAGATACCCGCTGCCTAAAGCTCTCTTTAAAATCAATTTCACCTCGCATCGCCTGTTCTGTAATAGCACCAACCTGCTCACCCACCCCGGCCTCTTTGGCCAACTCATCGATCACCTCGGCCTCAATCAGGGTCGAGTCCATATCAAACACCACCAAGCGGCGGTAACGCCTGAATATATTATCTTCTTGATAAGCAATATCGACATTGAGCTCATTGGCAGCCGCCAATAGTGACGCCCGCATCGCCGTGAGATCGGTAGCAATACCGCGTAGTGAAAAAGTCACACAGGCCTTGGAACGATTGATATCACCCTCAATATCCAGGCGGCCGGATAGACGATTAATTTTATCAATATTCAACCCATGGCTGGCGACAATGCGGCTGATCTGGGCAATCTGCCTGGCACGAATGCTGCGGCCAAGCAGTGTGACAATATGCCTTGGTTTTTCCTGATCCGTCACCCAGCCTCGATAATCACTGGCCTCAATTTGGCGCACCCGCACCAACATTCGTTCCTGCTCGCCTCCCAGTGCTGCTATCTCCTGCTTCAGGTTTTTTGTATCAACACGTTCACCGGCAGCGATAAGCACACCCAACGACAGGCTGTTGTGAATCACTGCCTGACCGATATCCAGTACGTCAGCACCATGCGCCGATAGCGTCTGCATCAGATCCGCTGTGACTCCGGGCCTATCCAGCCCACTAATATTAATAAGAAATAACTGCTTCAACCCTCTATACCCTGTTTTTTGACCAGAACTTCCATCCGATCTACCTTCTGAAAACCTCGAGGCAACTTGTTACCCCTGCGGCCACGTTCACCCAGATAATTCCCCAGCTCGGAAAAACGGATCTTGTGATGCCGTTTACCCGCATAAATGAGCAGCGTATCCCTCTCTGACAGAACAGCAACATCGATCAGATACTCCTCTCTGGCAACGACTTTTTTGGGTGGGATCTGGACTATCTTATTACCTTTACCACGCTGCAGCTGCGGCAGCTCCCGAAGCGGAAAAACCAACAACCGCCCCTCATTGCTGACCACCGCCAACCACTGATTTTCAATATCATCAACCTCAACGGGTCTCATCACCTGAGCACCCGCAGGCAGGCTAAGCAACGCTTTACCAGCCCGATTTTTGGTAACCACATTTTCAAAGCGGGTTATAAAGCCATAACCTGCGTCTGAGGCCACCAGCAGCAGTTGCGCTGGCTCACCCATGGTTACACACTGGAAAAACGCACCCCCACTCACATTGAGGCGCCCGGTTAACGGCTCACCCTGCCCACGGGCTGACGGTAGAGTATGTGCCGGCAACGTGTAGGCCCGACCTGCAGAATCAAGAAATATAACATTCTGATTACTTTTCCCACAGGCCGCCGCCAGGAAGCTGTCACCCGACTTATAGGTTAGGTTGGCAGGCTCAACCTCATGGCCCTTAGCAGCACGGATCCAACCCTGTTTTGACAGCACCACAGTCACAGGCTCGGAGATTAAAAGGTCTGTTTCCTTAAAGGACTGAGCTTCAGAGCGCACCACGATGGGCGAACGTCGATCATCACCATACTGTGCTGAGTCAGCAATAATTTCTTTTTTGATCAGGGTGCGCAAACGTTTTTTTGATCCCAGAATTTTTTCCAGGTTAATACGCTCGCGCTCAAGCTCAGATTGCTCGCCGCGTATCTTCATCTCTTCGAGTCTGGCCAGATGACGCAGTTTGAGCTCAAGAATAGATTCAGCCTGCACCGAGGAAAGGTGAAAACGCTCCATCAGGACCGGCTTGGGTTTTTCTTCATTGCGAACAATAGCGATCACTTCATCTATGTTGAGATAAGCGATCAGTAAGCCTTCCAGAATATGCAGGCGATCCATGACCAGATCAAGGCGGTGCTGCAACCTGCGAGTAACAACCTGGGTACGGTATTCCAGCCACTCGTTCAGCACCTCCAGCAAGCTCCTGACACGGGGCCGTCCATCCAGCGCGATCATATTAAGGTTAACCCGGTAACTTCTTTCCAGATCGGTGCTGGCAAACAGGTGCGCCATCAACGTCTCTATATCAACTCGATTTGAGCGCGGGGTGATCACCAGCCGAGTCGGGTTTTCATGATCTGACTCATCTCGCAGATCCGCTACCATCGGCAGCTTTTTCCCCTGCATCTGGGATGCGATCTGTTCCAGCACCCGTGCGCCAGAGACCTGATGCGGCAGTGCCGTGACAATGATATTACCGTTTTCCGGAATATAGGTGGCGCGCATTCTCAGGCTGCCCCGTCCAGTCCGATATAATTTCAGGATCTCCGCTCTGGGAGTAATAATTTCAGCCTGAGTCGGAAAATCTGGCCCCTGAATATGTTCGCAAATCTGCTCTAAGCTGGCTTTTGGCTCATCGAGTAGGCGGATACAGGCACTGGCCACCTCCCTAAGGTTGTGCGGGGGAATATCCGTTGCCATACCGACAGCAATCCCGGTACCACCGTTAAGCAAGACATTGGGCAACCGCGCAGGCAGCACACAAGGCTCCTTCAGGGTGCCATCAAAATTCGGAGTCCAATCCACCGTACCCTGGCCCAGCTCTGCTAATAACACTTCACTGTAAGGTGCCAGACGTGATTCTGTATAGCGCATGGCAGCAAAAGATTTCGGGTCATCCTGAGCGCCCCAGTTTCCCTGGCCATCGACCAGAGGATAACGGTAGGAAAAGGGTTGCGCCATGAGCACCATCGCCTCATAGCAAGCAGAGTCACCGTGGGGGTGAAATTTACCCAGCACATCCCCTACCGTTCTGGCAGATTTTTTATATTTGGCTGTCGCTTTCAGGCCCAGCTCAGACATGGCATAAACGATTCTGCGCTGCACCGGCTTAAGCCCATCACCAATATGGGGCAGAGCGCGATCCAGAATCACATACATGGAGTAGTTAAGGTAGGCCTCCTCCGCATATTTACGCAGAGAGATTCTTTCCACACCATCCTGGGCTGTATCGATTATTTCAGACATAGAGTTTACCGCAATTTAAAAGGTATTTTGTGGGAGGCTTACATACCGTTTTCTGAGTCTATTCCTGCAAACTGCAGCCGTTGTCTCAAGCTTCAAGCGTGCGCAAGATTACCACTGGCCTCAAGCCAGGCCTTACGATCTGCTGCACGTTTCTTGGCCAGCAGTTTATCCATTAACTCGTGGGTTCCATCACCGGACTCCAGCACCAACTGCACAAGCCTTCGGGTATCTGGTGCCATGGTTGTTTCTCTGAGCTGCAAAGGGTTCATCTCCCCCAACCCCTTAAAACGTTGCACGTTTACTTTTCCTCGCTTTTTTTCCGCTGCAATCCGGCTCAGCACTCCCTGTTTTTCATAATCACTGAGCGCATAAAAAACCTCTTTGCCCACATCAATACGATACAAGGGTGGCATCGCCACATAGATATGCCCCTGCTCTACCATAGGTTTGAAATGCCGGACAAACAGAGCACAAAGCAGTGTCGCAATATGCAAACCATCCGAGTCGGCATCTGCCAGAATACAGATCTTGCCATAACGCAGACCTTGCAGGTCATCACTATCAGGGTCCACGCCCAGGGCTACTGAAATATCATGGACCTCCTGTGAGGCAAGAATATGGGCCGAATCTACCTCCCAGGTATTGAGTATTTTTCCACGCAGCGGCATTATCGCCTGAAACTCTCTTTCGCGGGCCTGTTTGGCAGAACCCCCGGCAGAGTCGCCCTCCACCAGAAAGAGTTCGGTCTGGGCAAGGTCCTGGCTTGAGCAGTCTGCCAGTTTTCCTGGTAACGCAGGCCCGGATGTTATTTTTTTTCTGACGACTTTTTTACTGGCTCGCATCCGGCGTTGAGCGCTATTGATAGCCAGATCGGCCAGTTTTTCCGCTTCCTCTGTATGTCGATTGAGCCAGAGGCCAAAGGCATCTTTGACAATTCCGGAAACAAAAGACGCGCACTGCCTGGAAGAGAGCCGCTCCTTGGTTTGTCCTGAAAACTGCGGGTCAAGCATCTTTACCGAGAGTACGTAGGCACAGCGATCCCAAATATCATCCGGTGCCAGTTTAACCCCACGGGGAAGCAGTGAGCGAAATTCACAAAATTCGCGTACGGCTTCCAACAAGCCGGTTCTAAACCCGTTCACATGGGTTCCACCCTGAGTCGTCGAAATCAGATTAACATAGCTTTCTGTAATCAGATCCCCACCCTCTGGTAACCACTGAACGGCCCAGTCAGCGGCCTCATTTTCGGTTGACATAGAACCTGCAAAAGGTTCAGTAGGCAGGGTAGCAAAACCGTTGGTAGCCCCTGTCAGGTAATCTTTAAGGCCATCCTGGTAACACCAGCGTTGGGTTTCGTTGTTGATCTGATCTTTGAAGACTACTTCCAAACCTGGGCAAAGCACTGCCTTGGCTCGCAATGTGTGCTTGAGTCTGGGCACTGAAAACTTAGCCACATCAAAGTACTGGGCGTTGGGCCAAAAATGTAGTTTGGTTCCGGTATTACGCTGCCCCACTCTATCGACAACGGTTAGCTCTCTGGTTTTTTCGCCATTGGTATAAGCCGTTTCATAGCGTTGCCCATCCCGTTTGATGCTGAGCTCCAGCTTCAGAGAAAGTGCGTTAACCACCGACACACCCACACCATGCAGACCGCCAGAAAACTGATAGTTTTTGTTGGAGAATTTTCCTCCGGCATGCAAGCGTGTCAGGATCAGTTCGACACCACTCAGACCCTCCTCAGGGTGAATATCAACCGGCATACCACGCCCGTCATCGGCCACCGACAGTGAGTGGTCAACATGTAGTTCAACCTCAATTTTTTTGGCATAACCGGCAATCGCTTCATCAACGCTATTATCGATCACCTCCTGAGCCAGGTGATTGGGCCTACTGGTATCGGTGTACATACCCGGCCTGCGTTTGACAGGATCAAGACCACTCAGTACTTCTATGGATTGAGCAGTATAACTTTCATTATTCATAGGGCTATTTACCGGAGTCCTTTAACTGTTTTGTTATCTTTGTGTTATCCCGTTCAGAACCAGATCCAGCACATATCCGGGTTTTATTTCAAACCGAGACCTTTGTACGGAAGATAATTTTGCTTCCAGGCAAGGCAAAATGCACACAAAAATGGCGTTTACATCTGTAAATGACCGATTGAGCAGAGCCTGCCCCGCAAGCGGAGCGAGTGCTTTGGGTACATTTTTAACGCCGTATGGGAGTAAAAGGGCTTTCGTGCAAAGGTCTCAAACTGCAATCTCATGTTGAAGACCAGTGGCTGCGTAACCAGCCCCGGTTAATTTGCAGCCATTGGAAAGCCATAATACTCGCTGCATTGTTAATTTCGCCTTTTTTTACAGCACTGATTGCCACATCTGCGGCGACCACCTGGACACGAATATCTTCATGCTCATGCTTTAATCCAAAAAAACCACCAACACCTTCGCTATCAACTCGACCACAGAAGATAGAAATTGACTCATTGCAACCACCCGGGCTTACCCAATATTCATGTATCGGGACAAGATCCTGAATTTCGCAGCCAGCCTCCTCCAGCGACTCACGTCGCGCTACATCTGCAACGGTTTCTCCCGGCTCAACAATACCCGCCACCAGTTCCAACAACCAGGGACTACGGCCGTCACCCAGCGCACCAACCCGAAACTGTTCGATTAGCACCACTCTATCACGCTGCGGGTCATAGAGCAGCACTACAACAGCTGATCCACGAACAAATAGTTCCCGAACAAATGGCTCGCTATCACCCCCGCCATAGAGCGTGTGTCGCAGTTTGATTCGCTGCAATTCGAAAAAACCCCGGTAACAGGATTCCCGCTCAAGAATTTGCACATTTTTGCCATCAAAAACGGGCACCATCAATCGATGTTCTGCTATCTCCTGGCCCAGATCAGCCAATAACTGAACCACCTGCAGCCGGATAAGCTCACGACTCTTTCTGAATTGTGCCAACACCTGCTCAGGCCTACCCTGAGCCCGTGCCGGATCATCTAACGGCCAGTGTTGCCTGCGCACTCCGGAGGGCAAAACCGGGCAGTGTTCATCAGCATGGCCACAAAGAGTCACCACCATATCCACCCCCAGCAGATTTTTAGGGTCGAGCTGGTCAGAACTTTGATGACTGATATCTACTCCAGCCTCCTGCATGACAGCAGTAGCACACGGATTCAAGCCATGCGCCTCAAGCCCTGCAGACAAAACCTGAACAGCACAGGGCTGCCCGTCATCTGCAATAGCAAGCAGATGACGAGCCCACCCCTGGGCCATCTGGGAACGACAGGCATTACCCGTACAAAGAAATAGCAATGAAAACATAAATGTCAATCCTGACGGATACCCCAGGTGCCTTTGGGGCCGATCAAAGCTGCAGTTTAAAACTGGTCATGGCCGTTGTCCACTGGCAAACCATTTGAATCAAAATGCATGGAAATCGTGGCCGGCCACTGGCATACCCCCTATAATCAACCAACTTTTCTAGCTCTCGGTCAGTAAAAAAAATGCCTGCATTTAAAGGATTTAAACACGCGATTACTGTAATTCTCTGCCTGTTCAGCACCACAAGCCTGGCAGCAAACCTTATTGACGTGCTACAACAGGCTGCAGAACAGGATCCGCAGATAAGAGCCGCCAATGCTGCCATGCTTGCAGAATTGGAACTCGTTCCCCAAAGCCGTGCGCAGCTGCTTCCAACACTGACCATAAGCGGCAATACCACCAAATTCGATCGAGAGCTGAGTGATGATACCTCAACAATTACTGAGGAGTTCAATGCTAACGGCTATAGTGCCCGGTTTGTCCAGCCATTAATCCACCTTGACCGCTGGTATCAGTTGCAGGCCGCCAAATCCAACAGTAATCAGGCACTGCTAGAATATGAAGACGCCAAACAAGATCTATTAATAAGGGTGGCCCAGGCATACTTTTCGATTCTGCGCACTGATGATAACCTCAGCTCAGCTCTGGCCCAGGAAAAGGCCTTTAACAGGCAACTTGAGCAAACACAGGAAAGATTTGAAGTTGGCGTTATCGCCATCACCGGCGTGTACGAATCACGCGCTGCACACGACTTGGCCCGGGTGGAGCGAATTACTCGAGAAGAGGAGCGAGACAACAGTTTTACCGCGCTGGAATCTTTGACTAAAAGGGTTTATACAAAAATCACCCCTCTGAACAAGTTGATGCCGATCACCCCGCCAGAACCCGTTCAACTGCAGAGTTGGATCGATCTGGCGCTAGCCAATAATCTCTCTCTTCAAATAGCACGACAGCAGATAGAAGCGGCTCGTCATCAGGTCAAACTAAGCAAGGCAGGTCATCTACCGACTCTGGACGCAGTCGCAAACTATTCTCACGATGAACAGGGTGGACGTACTTTTCTGGGTAACGAATCGGACATCAGTAGTTACGCGCTTGAATTCAACCTGCCACTGTTCACCGGGGGCGGAACTCGCTCTAAGGTCAGAGAAGCCAATTACCGATTGATTCAAGCAAAGGAAAACTACGAGAATGCTTACCGGCAGGTTCGCCAAAACATACAGACCCAACACCGTAGCGTAACCACAGATATCTTGCGTATTGGCGCCCGAAAACTTGCCCTCAAATCCAGCCAAAGTGCACTGGAAGCTACCGAGGGAGGCTACGAGGTAGGAACCCGCAATGTCGTAGATGTACTGCAGGTCAAAGACACTCTGTTCCAGTCACAACGCGATTATCACAATGCAATTTATGATTATATTATTAATTCACTGCAGCTCAAACGTATTGCAGGCACCCTCGAAGAGAGTGATCTTGCCAAACTCAATCAATGGCTCAAACAGGTCGCCCATAAAACCACCGACTTTACAGAAACTCCGTAACAATATGATACAGGCTTTGCAGGGCACCGCGGTTCTCTGCTACCACCTGTATTCCAGCACTACTCATACGATTTTGTAACGCCTGATCCTGTAAAATGTATTGCAGCTGGTCAGCCAGTGCAGCAGAGTTTTGAATCTGCAACATAGCGCCCCTTGTTACCAATAGCTCACTGATGGCACTAAAATTAAAAACATGCGGTCCGCTAATAACCGGCACACCCAATGCGGCAGGCTCCAGAAAATTATGCCCGCCCCGCTCCACCAGCGTACCCCCTACAAAGGCCACATCTGCGGCGGCATAAAACAGCATCAGCTCACCCATGGTATCACCCAGCAAAACTTGAGTGGCCGGTTCTACTGGAGCAGAACTACTTCGCCTTATGAGAGCGAGACCCTGGGATATAGAAAGCTCGGCCACCCTGTCAAAACGTTCCGGATGCCGTGGTACCAGAATCAGCAAAAGGTCCGGGAATTTTTTTAGCAGTTGATGATGAACAGCTAACAGCAACTCATCTTCACCCTGATGGGTACTCCCGGCCACCCAAACAGGCCGGCTTCGTCCCCAACCATCCCGCAAACACCGCGAGGCTTCCCTGAGCGGCTCTTCGATATCGATATCAAACTTGATGCTGCCCGCCACCCGGAGCTGGTTTTGAGCAAGCCCCAAGTCGATAAATCGTTGCCCATCATCCATCCCCTGAGCAACGACCCGGGTCACTTTGCTAAGCATCTCACCCGTCAATTTTGGCAGTTTTTGATAACCCTGCGCTGAACGTTGAGACAAGCGGGCATTGGCAATAACAACAGGAATATCTCGAAGATGGCATTGATGAATAATATTTGGCCAAAGTTCGGTTTCCATAATAATTACTAATCTGGGCTGGATACGTCTGAGAAAACGGTTCACAGCACAGGGTGTATCGTAGGGCGCATACTGATGAAATACGGAGTCTCCCAGCAGCGCCTGAACACGTTCAGATCCGGTCGGCGTCATGGTGGTGACTGTCAGGGACAGTTCGGGATAATGTTTCTGGATCAGGCGAATCAGCGGCACAGCTGCAATGGTTTCCCCCACCGATACAGCATGAATCCAGAGACCTCCAGGTTCTGGGCAGGCGGCATGATAGCCCAATCGCTCAGGCCAGCGCTTTCGGTAATCAGGTGCCCTGAATGAACGCCACAACAGGCGTACAAAAACCAGCGGCAGCAGAAGGTAATAAATAAGCGTGTAAAGGGTTCTGTTCATCCTAGAATCCTCAGTTGGGCAGGATAGAGTGTGCGTTTGTGGCTGTTCAGAGCAAGGCGCAATGATGCGGAATAGTTGTTCTATTCCAAGGAATTGCAACGCTGCACTGTGCCGCCACAAGCGTGCAATCTGCCCTGTAGCGTGACTCACCCAGCGGATGAAGAGATAGATCAAAACTAATTACATTCATATCAACAAGTTACTATTAGAATGGAGCGGCCAACTAAGGAATCTAGGGGCATCAAGATCGATGGGGGCTTACGGCCTCAGACAGGCTCATCGGAGCCCCGAATTTTTTTAACGATAGCCGTGGTTGAAAGTTTATCAATAAAGCTCAGCACCCTGACGGCCCCACCCGTAGATCTGACCAGTTCCGCACCCACAATTTGATCTTCCTGGTAATCCCCCCCTTTGACCAGCACATCGGGCTTGAGCTTTTGTAAAATCTGTAGAGGAGTGTCCTCTGAAAATGGCACGACCCAATCTACCGATTCCAGTCCTGCCAGTACCGCCATCCTTCTTTCAACCGCATTGATCGGCCGCCCCGGACCTTTGAGCCTTGATACCGATTTGTCAGAATTTACCGCAACAATGAGTCGATCACCTAATGCCGCAGCTTCCGTGAGATAACCCACATGACCGGCATGAATAATATCAAAGCAACCATTGGTGAAGACTATTCGCTCACCATGCGCTTTAGCATCCTCAATTGCCATCACCAACTGGCCTGGCGTGACCACACCACACTCAGAACCCTGTTCTCTTTGTATCGCACGACGCAGTTCCGGCACACTCACCGTAGCGGCACCCAATTTCGAAATAACCAGCCCTGCCGCCAGATTCGCCATACCAACCGCCTGCGGCAAATCACAATCAGCTGCCAGGGC
This sequence comes from uncultured Pseudomonadales bacterium, assembly GCA_964473915.1. Lineage (GTDB taxonomy): Bacteria > Pseudomonadota > Gammaproteobacteria > Pseudomonadales > IMCC2047 > CAYYRK01. The sequence goes on along the minus strand of CAYYRK010000012.1, from coordinate 9,416 downwards.
TGTCGCCAAAACGGAGATAACTGTATCACCGGCCCCTGTGACATCAAAAACCTCGCGGGTTCTGGCCGGCAGATGAAACTCCGGATGACCCTCACGTAACAGTGTCATCCCCTGTTCACTGCGGGTGATAAGCAGCGCCTCCAGATCTAGCTCTTTGAGTAATGCTAACCCCTTATCCACCAACTCCTGTTCATCTGCACAGTGTCCGACTACTGCCTCAAACTCCTTTAAATTTGGCGTGATCAGGGTAGCACCCCGGTAGCGTTTAAAGTCTGTGCCTTTAGGATCCACCAAAACCGGCACTCCCAACTCCCGAGCCAGGCGGATAAAGGGCTGCGGGTTCTGCAACGTGCCCTTGCCATAATCGGATAAAATCAACGCTCCAGCACCGGGCAATGCTCTCTTCAGTTTTTCCGGGAACAGACTTACCTGGAACGCCTCAATGGGCTGTTCAAAATCCAGCCGAATCAACTGCTGGTTTTGACTAATCACCCGGAGTTTTGTAATCGTTTTGCCTTCAGCAGATCTCTGGAAATCGCAGCTCACACCAGCCGCCAGCAGCTTTTGCTCAAGACGATCAGCAGGTTCATCCTGCCCGATCGCACCGATTAGACACACAGATGCACCCAGGGCAGCAATATTCAGCGAGACATTGGCGGCGCCGCCGGGCCGCTCATCTTCGTGAGCCACATCAACCACAGGAACCGGAGCCTCCGGGGAGATGCGTGATGTTTGGCCATACCAATACCTGTCCAGCATCAGATCGCCAGCAACTACGACACGAGCCTGATTAAAACGGGGAGTCTCAAGTTTCATTTTTACCTATCCAGCTTTTACGGTCTGACAACAGGGCCGCCACTTCAATGGCCCACTCACTTTTAAACCCAGGAGGCTATAAAATTTATCTGATCACAGCAAGTTAGCAGCAGATTAATCTTGAGTTCTGCAACCCAGGGATTAATCGCTAAATTGCATACGATGCAATTTAGCGTAGGCTCCTTCCAGATTCAGCAGCTCTTTGTGGGAGCCAATTTCAATGATACGTCCCTCATCCATAACCGCAATACGATCAGCACCCTCAATGGTTGAAAGCCGATGCGCAATAATTAGAGTGGTTCGCCCTTTAATCAGGGCCGCCAGCGCGGCCTGAATGTAACGTTCTGATTCTGTATCCAGTGCCGAGGTTGCTTCGTCAAGAATCAATATCGGCGCATCCTTCAAGATCGCCCTGGCTAAAGCTAATCGCTGTCTTTGTCCACCGGAAAGCCTGACTCCATCCTCGCCAATCTGGGTATCCATCCCCTCTTTAAGAGTATCAATAAATTCAACAGCATGTGCCGCAGTGGCCGCTTTTCTGATCTCCTCATCACTGGCACCAGCCAGGTCTCCATAGGCGATATTGCGTGCCACAGTATCCTGGAACAGCACCACATTTTGATTCACTATGGCTATGTTTTTGCGCAGGTCAGATAACCGATAATTTTCTATAGGCTCTCCATCGAGGAAAATTGATCGTTCTGGCGCCTGGTTAAAACGGGGTAACAGGTTCGCCAGGGTTGATTTGCCGCTTCCGGAGCGACCAACCAGGGCCACGGTTTCGCCCGGCGCTATGACCAGATTAATATCCTTTAGGACCGGATCATCCATTTCATAAGCAAAGTTCAGATTTCGCAACTCAATATGGCCAGTGGTTCTAGGCAGTGGCAGATCTCCTTCATCAATTTCTGCCTCCGCATCTATCACCGCGAAGATGCTTTGTGAGGCTGCGATCCCCTTTTGAATTTTGCTGTTGACCGAGGTTAGCTGCCTTAGGGGCTTTGCTATCAAACTGGCAGCGGTAATATAGGCAAGAAACTGGCCCGTATCCATCTCTCCCTTGAGCTCCGGGCTAAGACCAAAGTAAAACAGCAGGGCGATCGCAGAAAACATCAAAAGCTGAATAATGGGCGTACTGATCTCATTGGCTTTTGCCATTTTTAAACTTTGCCTGAGGTTGTTTTCACTGGCATCTCTGAAACGCTCTCGCTCATAGTCCAGGCCACCAAAAGCTCTCACGGTCTGAAACCCTCTGATCGATTCGGAAGCAACATGTGTCACCCCTCCCACAGAATCCTGAATGCGTTTGCTATACCTGCGAAACAGGCGGGTTGTGTAATGTACAATCACACCGATAAAGGGGGCTACAAGGAAAAATACTAACGATAGTTTCCAGTTTAGGTAGAAGATATAGAAAAGCAGAACAATCACAGTGAGCCCCTCACGCAGAATCACCTTCAGAGCATCGGTTGCGGCACCCGTCACCTGCTCAACATTAAAGGTCAACAGAGATAACAGGTGACCTGAAGCTGTTTCACTATAAAAACGGCCGGGCAAAACCAGCATGTGGTTAAATAGATCTTGGCGCAAATTGTTAATCACATTGCGTGCGACCAACATAATATAAAAACCACCAAGGTAGGAACCCAGCCCCCTGATCGCAACAATAAAAATAACCGCCAGGGGAAGAAAATACTGATAAGTTATCGGGCCGACCGATTGAAGCAGACCGGGAAGAAACTTAATATCCTGAGCTGATATCTGCTTGCCATCAAAAGCACCGGGGAGAAATTGCATCAGGGCTGCAAAGCCTGCCTGGCTTGCACCATGCAAACAAAAACCCAGGATGCTGACAACAAATGCAGGCCAATACTGACCGACATAAGCGAGCAACCGCTGATAGGTTCGCCACCCTGTGACGGGATCCGTCTCTGCTACTGCGTGATTCATTCTGAGCTTATATTACCTGATTAGTACTGGTTTCCAGCGGACTGGCATGTTGAAAAGGTAAAATTTTACCGGTCACCGTGCGGTTCAGATAATAGAGAGAGGGCCCTATGATTGCAATAAAAGTTAACCAGGGTCAGCCGGGTTCTTGATCCCTGGCTTTTTCTGCACCGATTTGAGAGGATTGACGCTTGACGATATGTTGAATGAGAGCCTCCTGTGCGCTACAACTCATATTGACAAAATCAATGCGAACCAGATATCGCGCCTCACCTGTTTCCTGCGCTGGCTCGCAGGCGACAACCAGCCCCACCACATTAACCAATGAACGGGTATACTTTAGGCGTATTCTAATATCCAGCTTCTGTCCTGCATTAAAATACTCGGCACATTCAAACGCCACACCGCAGGCACTAATATTCACCTCAATCTCTTCCTCTGTCACATCATGCTGGCGAATAAAAGCGGGGTTCAGGTCAGCCGCCAATAGATCCAGTTTTCGGTTAAGCAGTATCAGTGCGTTTGCAGCTGAGGCATCGCTCTTCCAGAGGATATCAAGTGCTTTGTCCAGCTCGTTATTGAGCGCCTGGATGACCATGGGTGCCTCGATCTCAACGTTGCTGGTATTCTCCCGATAATCTATTCTGTTACTGGCGCTAATAGGACGATAATCCAAACCCACCCTGTCATTGATTCTAAAATAACGTCGACGCTCCATTTTATCCATTCACTCCTCCTCTAGGCCTAGCAGCCTGTCAGACTTAGCATTAATCTACTGCGGAAAATCAAAATTTGGTCATATTTCCCGATCTTTCTCGTTAAATAGCCCACTATTCGCCTCGAAAGATCGGAAAATCTGCCTCAAATTAACTTTTCCTCGCTACGATCAGCTAAGTCCGACAGGCTACTAGAATATCTCGTCCGGGTTCAACACAAAGGGTGTATCAAGATCAAGACTCTTCAGCAGGTCAGGATTGATCTGCTGCAGTTTTTTCAGTTCTTCAGAGGTCTCATTATCCAACCCTTGATGGATTACAATTTCCACCCTACGATTTTTGGCCCTGTTTTCCTCTGTATCATTGGCCAGAATCGGCCGGGTTGCCGCAAGGCCTGTAACCATAAAACGGTTCTGATCAAGTTTCCCACCCTCCAGCAATGCATGTGCCACCGAAAGCGCGCGTGCGGAGGATAGATCCCAGTTCGATCTAAAAACACGAGTTGATATAGGCATGCTATCGGTATGTCCCTCCACTGAAATCTTTCCCGGAATATTTTTCAAAACATCTCTGACCGACCTCATCACGGGCATGAAACGCGGCTGCAGATCTGCTGATCCTGAGGGAAACGAACCCTGCTCGCGCACCCGAATAATAATACGACGGCCCCGAGTTTCTATATCAACCTTGCCAGAGCTAATCTCCTTTTTCAAAACAGAAGCCAACTGCGTTGCACCCTCCTCAGTCTCCTTGACCAGCGCCTGCAACTTTGCCACCAGCAACTCCTTGACATCCTCCTCAGTGGGCTCACCATCAATCATGACAATATCCGGCAGATCACGGGTAGTACCCTCACCGGTTTCCTCATTCCCTGTGTCTCCGATACGAATATCCAGAGTATTTTTGGTGATATCAGTGGTTGATTGGCGCACCTCATTGATCGGTGTGGGATCCGGGGTACCGGGGCTGAACTCCTGGGCGATAATACTGGTGCCTTTGGGCATATCGGTAGCATTGATTTCGCTCTGCACACCAAAAGCATTTTTCATCGACCCAGACAGCTGCTTGTACTTGAGCACATCCATCTCTGAAAAAGAGAGCAGAAGAACGAAAAAACACATCAACAACGACATCAAATCAGCAAAGGTGGCCATCCAGGCGGGAATACCCTTCGGACATTCCGGACACTCTTCAGCTACTTCAGACATTTTTCAGCATCGCTAACCACTGCCCGCAAAAAATCGCAATTAGTCCTTCTCATCTGCCAGATCCCTGCGGGATGTTGCCAGGTAGGTTTTAAGCATGGACTCAATCACGCGCGGGTTTTGCCCCGCCTGTATCGCGGACAGTCCATCAATGCACATAGACTTAAGTCGCCCCTCCTCCACTGACCTTAAAGCAAGCTTGTCAGCAATGGGAATAGCTATCATATTAGCCACAATTGCACCATACAGAGTTGTTAAAAGTGCGACGGCCATAGCCGGCCCAATCGATTTTGGGTCATCCATATTGGATAGCATCTGCACCAAACCCACCAGCGTCCCTATCATACCCATCGCTGGCGCCACATCGCCCAAGGCCTCAAAAACCTTTGCGCCCCAGTTATGGCGCTCACGGGTCTGTTTCATATCTTTAGTCAGCATATTGCGAACCACTTCACCGTCATGGCCATCCACCAGCATGGAGATGCCGCCCTGCAGAAATTCATTCTCCAGCTCCTCCTCCTCCAAGGCCAGCAGCCCCCCCTTACGCGCCACATCAGCCAGGGAAACAACCGTAGGAATAAGTTCTTCGATATCATCCAGTTTAAAAATAAAAGCTTTTGCCGCCACCTTTACGGCACCCAAAAACTGCCCCATGCTAAACTTCATCAGCACAACCATCAAAGAACCTACCACTACAATAAGTAGCGAAGGCACATTTAAAAATATCAATGCCGAACCACCCAGTACCATTGCCGCGACAACGATACCAAATGAACCAATCAAACCAATCAGGGTTGCCAGATCCACTACATACTCCCGCTCATACTAGGTCCTTCATATATCGGTTAGATTCAAAGAATCTGAAGGGCAGCCGCCGATAGTTATCGGTCTCAGAACTCATCTACTGCGAACTCGCCACGATCACTTGAGCCCAACAGCCCTCCAGAAAAAATCACTTCTACAAGCTTAGCTGCAAATCAAAAACATTTCATGACCAACACTCACAAAAAATATCAATTTCTATCATCCTAGAATCCTCTAGTTTGACAGGATAGAGTGTGCGTTTATAGTGGTACAGGGTAAGGCGCAATGACGCGGAATAGTTATTCTATTCCAAGGAATTGCAACTCTGCACTGTGCCGCCACAAACGTGCAATCTGCCCTGCAGCGTGACTCACTCAGCGGATGAAGAGGTGGGTCGCAACTAATTACATTCATATCAACAAGTTACTATTAGGATGGAGCGGTCAACTGAGGAATCTAGGATCATGCATCTTGCTGTTAACGATAGAATAACTGATTCACAGGCGCTGCATGCAATTTGATTGACCTGCAGCATACAGTTGGTTAGGGTCTGCTGTTTCCAAGAATATTATAGGATTTTTGATCATGCCGAGAAAAAAACAGGCCTATGATTTCGAATCGGCGCTAACCGCGCTGCAAAAATTGGTCGAAACCATGGAAAAAGGGGATCTCTCTCTGGAGGACTCGCTAGCCGCATTTGAACAGGGTATCAAACTGACCCGTGAGTGCCAAACCATGCTGAGCAAAGCAGAGCAAAAGGTTCAACTGCTCATCAGCAAGAACTCTGGCATAGAAACCCAGCCATTGGAGTAGCCAGCATAGTGGATATAAAAAAGTTTATCGAACTCTGTCAGCAACGCGTCAATACTGCCCTGGTTGATCACCTGAGACCTTCTGAAGAAGTTGCCCCCAAGTTGCATGAAGCGATGCGCTACAGCGTTTGCAATGGCGGGAAAAGAGTTCGTCCAATTCTGGTCTACGCGACAGCAAAAGCACTCGATTGCCTCGCAGAACGTTGTGATGATACTGCCTGTGCGGTAGAACTAATTCATGCCTACTCCCTGATCCATGACGACCTGCCGGCCATGGACGATGATGATTTACGACGTGGGCAACCCACCTGCCATATCGCTTTTGACGAAGCCACTGCAATTCTGGCCGGAGATGCCTTGCAAGCCCTGGCATTTGAAACCTTGGCCGGCAACCCAGAAATATCAGCGACGAACAAAATTCTCATGTTGCAGTGCCTGGCTGCTGCCAGTGGTGCCAGTGGCATGGTCGCAGGACAGGCTATTGATCTGGCCAGCACCGGAAAACAGTTATCACTCGATGAGCTCAAACGGATGCACCGCCATAAAACCGGTGCACTGATCAGCGCCTCTGTGAGGCTGGGCGCACTTGTTTGTGACAGGGTCAACGACTCACAACAACAGGCTCTGGAAAGATACGCCGCCTGCGTTGGCCTGGCCTTTCAGATAAAAGATGATATTCTCGATGTTGAGGGTGATACCCAAACACTGGGTAAACAACAGGGTTCAGACCTTGTGCAGAACAAGCCTACTTACACCTCCATACTCGGCCTGAGTCAGGCCAAACAACAGGCCCAGGCGCTGCACCAAAAAGCCGTTGACGCGCTACACATTTTTGGCCCAGAGGCCGACATGTTAAGGCAGCTATCCACCTATATTATTGAACGCAACAAATAACAGCACTGCGGGTGATTATTAGTGTAAAATGCGGGCCTTTCTGTTGGCACTTATTCCACTATGTTTCATCACATACCCAGAACAAGACCTGAAACACCACTGCTAGACCAGGTTGATACGCCTGAAGATCTGCGGCGATTTGCGGTAAACCAGCTACCGCAATTGGTTGATGAACTACGGGTATATCTGCTGTATTGTGTCGGCCAGTCGGGTGGGCATTTCGGAGCGGGCCTGGGTGTTGTTGAACTAACAGTAGCACTGCACTATCTATTAAAAACCCCCCATGATCGACTGGTATGGGATGTCGGCCACCAGGCTTACCCGCACAAAATCCTTACCGGCAGACGCGACCAGATGCCACGCATTCGTCACAGTGACGGCCCCAGTGCGTTCCCCCAACGAGACGAAAGCCCTTTTGATACTTTTGGGGTAGGCCACTCCAGCACCTCTATCAGTGCAGCACTGGGTATGGCGCTGGCGGCACAACAAAAGGGAGAGAATAGAAAATTTGTTGCCGTAATTGGCGATGGTGCACTGACCGCAGGAATGGCCTTTGAGGCACTTAATCATGCGGCACACACCCATGCCAACATACTGGTCATTCTCAATGATAACGACATGTCTATCTCCAACAGTGTCGGAGGTTTGTCCAACTACCTGGCAAGAATTTTATCTAGCAAAGCCTACCATTCTGTTCGTGAAAGCGGCAAAAAAATACTGTTCAATCTGCCCGGAGCCTTGGATTTTGTTCGGCGCACAGAGGAACATGTTAAGGGTATGGTCGTACCGGGCACTCTGTTTGAGGAGATGGGGTTTAACTATATCGGACCGATCGACGGACATAATCTGGAAGTACTGCTCACCACCATCAGCAATATGATGGAAACCGATGGCCCGCAACTACTGCATGTAGTCACTCAAAAGGGCCGTGGTTTTTCACCGGCAGAAAAAGATCCCATTGGATACCATGCCATCAACAAACTCGAGCCAAAACCACCCATTGAGTTGGCTTCACCCCAAAAGCACAACCCCAGCTACTCTGAGGTATTCGGTGACTGGATCTGCGACATGGCAAAACTCGATGAACGGCTGGTCGGAATTACCCCTGCAATGGAAGCAGGCTCGGGGCTCACACGATTTGCTAAACAATATCCCGAAAGATACCACGATGTAGCTATTGCCGAACAACATGCCGTTACCTTTGCCGCCGGATTAGCCTGTGACGGCGCCAAGCCCGTAGTTGCTATTTATTCTACCTTCCTGCAACGCGCCTATGACCAACTGATCCATGATGTAGCGCTGCAAAACCTGGACGTCACCTTTGCCATCGACAGGGCTGGACTGGTGGGCCAGGACGGCCCTACTCACGCTGGCAGTTTCGATTTAACCTTCTTGCGCTGCATACCCAACATGCTGATTATGGCACCGGCGGATGAAAACGAAACCCGACAGATGCTCTATACCGCATACCACCATGCAGGACCTGCGGCGGTGCGTTACCCACGCGGCAAAGGCCCAGGTGTTGCTATTCAGGAAGAAATGGTGAAGATACCCATTGGCAAGGGCATCCAATGCCGCTCCGGCAACAAAATCGCCATTCTGTCCTTTGGTACGTTGCTCAAACCCGCCATGACTGCGGCTGAAAAGCTCAATGCCAGTGTCACCAACATGCGTTTTATCAAACCACTTGATAAACAGCTGATTGTGGAGCTCGCACAAACCCATGAGCTGATTGTCACCCTGGAGGAAAACTGTATTGCCGGAGGTGCCGGATCAGCAATCAACGAGTTGCTGGCTGCGGAAGGCATACCGGTGAAATTATTAAACCTGGGGCTTCCCGACCAATTTGTTGAACATGGCCGCCAGGATGAACTACTACAGCTTTGCGGCCTGGACAGCGAAGGTATCATCAAGTCAATACAGGCCCGTATCGACCAGCCTGAAGTCACAAAAGCAGCTACGGTTCCTCGCAGTTAGCCCGAAAACTTTATGAGCATTATGATAGCTGGCTATGCTTGTTTTACCAGACAACCCGCCATTTAAAAGAATTTAGCCACACTCTGCTTTTCCGCAATAGATTAACCCTAAGTCAGGCAGCCTCCAGGCCTCAAGTGCTATAGTTAACCCCAAACCCCTATAACCAACAGCGCAATCATCAGGCATGGATAAAAAGAAACTTACGGAACGAGACATCTGCACCAAATATATCCTCCCCGCAGTTA
>CAYYRK010000011.1:0-29922 GCA_964473915.1 uncultured Pseudomonadales bacterium | reverse complement strand
TTGATACGGGAGAGGTTGTGGGTGTGATCAACAAGGTGTTTGTAAAGCAAAGTAAAGAGGCAATTCTGGAGAAACCCAGTGGAATCAGCTATGCGATACCGGCAGAGTATCTTAAGAGATTACTGAGCAAACTGAAGCCATAGGCAGTTACACAACCCAGGAAAATGGGTGGCAAATAACCCTAGGAACAGGTGTCAGTAAATTTTACATTTTTCTTATAGGTGTAAACACTGAACGGCCCGTCATTGCAGCTTATGCACCTAGCTTATTGTTTAAGATGGAATAATTTTTTTAGGTATGATTTTTGCAATGTTTATGTAACTCTTCGAGTTTGGGGTTTTTTTGCTGTATGTACTGCGTCAAGTGGAACTGGCGCAATTTGTTGCTATAATGGGTCGTATGATGTGAAATGCGATAGAGAAGGTGTTGCATGGCTGAAAATTTGAATGAATCAAAACTGAGTGAAAAAGTAGCGAGCCAATTGCCAGAGAGTCAAATGCCAAAAAATCAGGTTGAAGCTCCAGGAAGAAGGAAGCTGGTTATTGGCTCCTCCGCTGTGCTGGCCACTTTGGCCAGTGGAAGTGCGATGGGTGATGGTGGTCTGGGTTATATGTGCTCGCCCTCGGGTTTTATGTCGGGGAATGCCTCTAGCCATGATACGTTGTTTTCATGTGGCGGCATTTCACCGGGTGGTTGGTGGCAAAATGCAGAGAAATGCGGCAATCAGGATGGCAGTATGGGTGACTGGATTAATGCTGGTGCCTTTCCCTTTCCGGAAGATTACCTTATAGGTAACGGTAACGGTAACGGTATAAATGTTTATGATAACTGTAGTGTCACACCACGCCCCACAGGACCGACCACCTTTTATTCCGTATTTGCTAAGTCCCCGTCGGGTGGTGATCAATCAACTTCGTTGTGGGAAACCATGAATAGCACCCCGGGTTCTGGCTCAGTCGAGTGGCACGTTGTTGCTGGTTGGCTCAATGCGAGGCTGTATGCGGCGATGGGCGTGGGAAGTGGCATCTCCTTTTACATAGCGCCATCGTTGGTGGTTGAAATATACCAGCAATACCGGCTGCAGACTTATTACGAAACCTCTGCAGGGGATAAGCTGTATGCCGAAGATATAAAAAATTATTTTGATCGGACTTATCACTGATTTCAGATTCACAATGACCTGTTTCCTTTGAGGAAATTCAAATGGAACACTGGGCTATTCCAGAGTGCGCACACATCGCGCTTACTTTTTTTGAAGATCAATATATCGCCTTTCATGGTGGCGCCGGTAAAACACACCTGCTGGCTGCGCTTGCAGGCGATATCATCCAGGTATTGCAAGCACACGGCCCCCTTGCAGTTGAGCAAATAAATCAATATCTGATTGACGGGGGGCGGATTCTTCAGCCTGCCCACGTAAGGGCTGTGCTGGACGAACTGGAAATGGTATCTTTGGCTGTCATTCAGGAAACTGTGGGAAAAGAACTATAAAATTGAAATCCTTGATCAGGGCCGGAGATTTTGTTTTTGAGATCGGCTCGATAGTAGTGCGCTTGGAAAGCAGTTTAGCTTCTGTGGTCAGGGGCGTTGATTTCTTCTATAGCGATTATCCACAATTGCCATCTGATAGTTTTGCAGATTTTTTTGTCAGGCTGCATCCCCCCGCTGGAATACGACGTTTTGCTCGCCCACAGGTTAATTTTTTTCTCGATACTGCCCAGCCCTTTAAACCATTGCCGCTCGATCAGGCCTTCCCTCTTTTTGAGTGGGGGCTTAACTGGTGTGTTGCACAAAATTGTCACCAGTATTTGAGTATTCATGCGGCGGTGCTGGAACGTAATGGCCGGGCGGTCATTCTGCCGGGGTTTCCCGGCGCAGGAAAAAGCACGCTTGCTGCCGCTTTGGCGCTTCGAGGCTGGCGGTTGCTCTCCGATGAACTCACACTGGTTGATTTAGAGTCAGGGTTAATCGTGCCGATTCCGCGGCCGATCAGTATTAAGAATAAGGCTATTGAAATAGTCGAAAACTTTGATGATCGAGCCCGTATTGGTGAACGTGTTACAGATACTTCAAAGGGGACTGTTGCGCATATGCGCGTATTAACCGATAGCGTGACAAGGGCTCAGGAAAGCGCAGCGCCGTGTGCGGTGTTGTTTCCAAAGTATCAGGAAGGCGCCAAAAACAGCTTGACGGATCTTGATAAAGGGCTTGTTTTTATGCAACTGGCAGAACTCTCTTTTAACTACGGCGTGCTGGGGCGTTCAGGGTTTGAGGCCATGAGTCGGTTGATGGACGCCTGCGCCTGCTATGGGCTCGATTACAATGGCGACCTGGATTTTGCAGTTGGAGTGTTAGATGACCTTGTCGCGCCATAAAAAACAGAACCGGGTGGCCGCAGTGATTCAATCGCCCGAAACAGTAAAGGGTTATTCTGATTATGAATGGGAATTACTGTTAAGGCAGGGGCGTGCATCACTGCTGCTTGGAAAACTGGATCATTATCTGGCTTTGTCAGAAGATGAAATAGTGTTGCCACCAAAGGTGCAAAACCATCTTAACGCGCCAATGATTGCCTGGACCCGTCAGAAACACTCTGTAGAGTGGGAGCTGGAGCGGCTGCGAGGAGATCTTCAAAAGGCCAAAATCCCTCTTATTGTACTGAAAGGTGCAGCTTATGTTGTGAGTAATCTGGACGCGGCCACAGGACGACTTTTTAATGATATTGATATTCTGGTCTCAAGCAAGAATCTTGAGCAAATACAGAACGTTCTGGAGTGGAAGGGGTGGTACGAAGAATCAATGGATGTCTATGACAGGGACTATTACCGACGCTGGATGCACGAATTACCACCGATGAAAAATATGCAAACGGGTACGGTTCTGGATATCCACCATACCATTCTCCCACCTACGGCCTGCTATCAACCTGACCCTGAAAAGATGCTTGCAGCGGTACGCGAGGTAAAACGGGGTATTTACGTGTTGTGTCCCGAGGATATGGTTATTCACAGCGCGACCCATCTGTTTCACGAAGGTGAGTTTGATCATGGGCTTCGTGATCTGGTGGATATAGACGGGCTATTGAAAGAATTTGGTGAGAAAGAACCCGATTTTTGGAAAAGGCTTGTGCCACGGGCGGTTGAGCTTGGATTAATACGGCCGCTTTATTATGGTTTGCATTACGGACGAACCATTCTAGGTACACCTGTTCCAAAAATAGTGATGCGTGAAGCTGAACAGGGTCAACCCAATTTTCTCATGAGCCGGGTGATGGACTTTCTGTTTCTGCGAGCTCTGGCGCCAGATCACCCCACCTGTGATCGCCCCTTTACCGGGCTGGCACGTTGGCTGCTTTATGTGCGTTCTCACTATCTGCGTATGCCGTTGTATCTGTTGGTGCCACATCTGGTGCGTAAAGCCTGGAAAAGTCGTTTTGAAAAAAAGGAAGCAGAGGCTGCTTTGCCGGAGAAAGATTAACCTGGAACGGTAAAGTTCTGGTTGTATTGTTCCCATTCCAGCTAAATGACAGACTGAATCTCTCCGGTAAGCATATGACGCTTGCGTCCAAACCCCTTCACTTTTTGTACATTGAATCCGGCATCGCTCAGACCCTGTCTTACCATTGAGGCAGCGGTAAATGTGGCAAAGCGAGTTCCGGGCTGGCTAAGTTTTGCTATCTGCCCAAATAACTGGGGTGTCCACATTTGCGGATTTTTTGCCGGTGCAAAGCCGTCGAGAAACCAGGCATCTACCTTGGTATCGCTCTTCTGAAAGCCCTGTAGGGCATCGCCAAAATAGATCAGAAGCTCCACTCTGGCTTGGGGGATCTCAATTTTCTGCCAGCCTACCAAATGTTCTGGGTAATGTTTGAGTAGTTGCTGGGCGTAAACTTTCAACTCTGGCCAGAGCGCCAGTGCCCGGGTCAGGTCGGTTAATTTGAGTGGATATTTCTCCACACTGATAAAGCGAAGTGTACAGTTTTTTTGTATCTGGTCACGCAACTGCCAGGCACAGAGAAAGTTCAGCCCGGTTCCAAAGCCGGTTTCTCCTACGGTCACCTGAGAAGCGGTTGAAAACCGCTCTGCCAAGTTATTGTGCTGTAAAAAAACATATCGGGTTTCATCAATCCCGCTTTCGTTGGAAAAATAAAGGTCGTTAAATTGGGTTGCCATGGGTAGGCCCTGCTCGGTCCACTCCAGTTGAGCAGTATCGACCAGGGTGTTGTCGGGCAGGCTCGAATCAGTCATCTGTTTTATCCTTGAATTCACACAGATCCTCTATGATACAGGCGCCACAGCGTGGTTTTCGTGCGGTGCAGATATAGCGACCATGTAAAATGAGCCAGTGGTGTGCATCGAGCTTGAAAGAGGCGGGCACATGGCGCAACAGACCCTTTTCAACAGATAGAACATTTTCCCCTCTGGCGATGCCGGTTCGGTTGGAAACCCTGAAGATGTGGGTGTCTACCGCGATGGTGGGCTGACCAAAGGCTGTGTTGAGTACCACATTTGCTGTTTTTCGACCTACACCGGGTAGTTTTTCCAGTGCTTCACGTTGCGCAGGGACTTGCGAATCATATTCTTTGATCAGTATTTCGCAGGTTTTAATGATGTTAGCAGCCTTGTTGTTATACAGCCCAATGGTACGAATATATTCCTTGAGGCCCAGGGTTCCAAGTTCCAGCAGGTTTCTCGGGGTATTGGCTACTACGAACAATTTTTGAGTGGCTTTATTAACGCTAACATCAGTCGCTTGTGCGGAGAGAATTACAGCAACCAGTAGTTCAAAGGGGGACTGATAGATGAGTTCGGTAGTGGGGTGCGGATTTTCCGCCCTGAGGCGGCTGAAAATCTGGTGACGCTTGTTACTGTTCATCTGGCTGAAGCTTTACGGGTTGGTCACGATGGTAACAGGAATCATATCGGCTTCACGCTGCTCAGATTTTAGGGTTTTTTTGCGAGTTTTCATGCGGTTATCAATGACATTTTTGCAGGCGATAATCAGACCTATTCCAACAAAGGCCCCAGGTGGAAGAATGGCAAACAGAAAACCACCGTAGTTCGGGATGATGGTAATCTCCCACTCCTGGGCTACCGGCCCCAGCAGAAGCGACATATCCGCAAAGAGCGTACCCTGGCCTATCACCTCACGCATGCCCCCGAGAATAACCAGTACCAGGGTAAAGCCGGTGCCCATCATCAGGGCGTCAGTAACAGCGGGTAAGACCGAATTTTTGCGGGCGAAGGCTTCCGCTCTACCCAGGATGACACAGTTGGTTACAATCAGTGGGATAAATATCCCCAGTGACAGGTACAGGTCGTAGGTAAAGGCCTGACTGAGCAGCTCAATACAGGTGACAAAAGAGGCAATGATCATCACAAAGGTGGGTAGCCTGACCGCCTCGGGAACATGGTTTCTTATCAATGAAACACAGAGATTGGAGCCCAGCAGTACCAGAGTGGTAGCGAAACCCAGCCCCAGAGCGTTAACCACTGAGCCGGTCACGGCAAGCAGCGGACACAGTCCTAATAGTTGTACCAGTGCCGGGTTGTTATTCCACAGGCCGTCGTAGATGATATCTCGATAGCTTTTACTGTTCATTTATGGGGTATCCTCTGGAGGCTTCTCATTGGATAATGGAACCACCTGCTGAGCCTTTGCCGCCGTATGGGGGGCCAGCAAACGCTTGTGATGAGCATCGAAGTATTCTAGCGCACGATGAACGGACTTAACCACCGCCCTTGGGGTGATGGTTGCGCCGGTTAACTGGTCGAAGCTGCCACCATCCTTTTTAACGAACCACTGCCTGGGTATCGGGTCAGTGAGAGATTTTCCAACAAACTGCTCAACCCAGTCAGATTTTCTGACTTCGATTTTATCACCCAGCCCTGGAGTTTCCTGATGAGACAGCACCCGGACACCAGCAATACTGCCATCAGCCAATATGCCCACGATGCTGCGAATATTAGCAGTGTAACCATCAGCGGAAACCGCTGGCAGTATGACCGCAAAGGCCTTGCCGTTTCGGCGTGCCACATAAGCATTGGCACTGCCGGTACCCGCTAGCAGTTCCTGGTCGTTGATGCTGATACTATCTTCCACCAATGGGTTGTCGTAGCTGCCTGGTAGAATAATTTCATTCAGTGCTCTGGTCTGGGCCAGTTTGATGTTGTGCTCTATTTTGGCCTCGGTTGTATTTTGAGTGATAGAGATAATACCCGCCGTAATGATAGCGAAAATACTCAGGCTGATGGCGTTTTGACTGATAGATTGTCCAAGCATATCGATGCCCCGAATAGTGGCTTAGCGGCTGTGATGCCCGTAAGTTCTGGGTTGTGTGTAATAGTCGATAAAGGGAGCGGCGAAATTCATTAGCAGTACTGAAAAGGCTACTGCGTCCGGATAGTTGCCCCAGGTGCGAATCAGGTAGATCAGCAGGCCGATGCAGGCACCATAATAAAGTTTCCCCTTGACGCTGGTGGCTGATGTTGCTGGATCAGTCGCAATAAAGAAAGCCCCCAGCATGGTGGCACCCCCGAGCAGATGCATCTGCGGCGAGGCATAATTGCTAGGATCCCCTGACCAAAAAACCGCTGAGATCAACCCCAGACTCAGTAGCATACTGACAGGTGTATGCCAGCTAAAAATTTTCCGATAGAGTAAAAACAGGCCGCCGAGCAGGTATCCAAGGCTGACAAATTGCCAGGCCTGCCAGCTTTTGGGACTGAGGATGGGTTCACTGGCCCATAACTCCTCTGCCAGGGTTGCACCTTTGTTTTTAAAGGTATCCAGTGGGGTGGCCATGCTGATTGCATCGACCTGCTCCATTCCACTGATACCCAATATCAGCATCAGGGTATCGCTGAAGCTGATCGCTCCAGTCACCGCTGCCAGGGTTTGAGGGGCAAGCCAGCTGGTCATCTGAACCGGAAATGATATCAATACCAGCGCATAGCCCACCATGGCCGGATTGAAAGGGTTTTGGCCAATGCCTCCGTAAAGCTGTTTGGCAACAATGATGGCGAAACTGGTAGCTATAAGGGTTAGCCACCAGGGGGCCAGTGGTGGTAGGGCCAGCCCCAGCAGCACGCCGGTGAGCAGGGCACTGTAATCTGATAGATAGAAACTCAGCGGCACAGAGCGAAGCTTGAGTATCAAAGCTTCACTGACAACAGCGACAAGGCTACACCAGATGACGTTGATCAGATTTCCCCAGCCAAAAAACCAGGTTAGCATTGCAAGGCCAGGAAGGGTGGCCAGTATTACCAGCCGCATGACATGGGTGGTTTTATTCGGGCCGGTTAGATGGGGTGAGCTGATATTAATAAGCGCCATGCTGATTTAGTCTCCAATACTATCCCGGTTATTGGTCGGAGCCTGTTGTACGACCTGCTGTTTCTTTTTTGCGTTCACTCGCTTCAGGGCCGCCTGAATAACTGCGGCTTTGTCGTCGACTTTATTATCAGTGGCCGCAGATTCTTTTGCCGCTCTTTTTTCTGCTGCCGCTTTTGCTCGTACCTCGCGGGCCAGAGCACTAGCAGCAGCTTCATTCTCCTTGCGCTGGTTGCGGGCTTGAAAGCGACGCTTGGCGTGCTCGGACTGGGTGCGGCCATGCTCCTGTACCCGTATCTGCCCCTTGGCAAAACGGTAATATTGGACCAGTGGAATGTCACTAGGGCAGACATAGGCACAACAGCCGCACTCAATACAGTCGAGCAGGTTGTATTGCAATGCTTTGTCAAACTCCTGGGATTTTGCGTACCAGTGCAACTGCTGCGGAAGCAAACTGATGGGGCAGGCCTGGGCACAAAAACCGCATCTAATACAGGGCTTTTCCGGTGCAGGGTCGGGTATCTCCTGGGCGGTGACAGCCAGGATACAGTTGACTGTTTTAACGACAGGCAGGTTGCGTTGTTTTAGGGTGAAACCCATCATGGGGCCACCGAGAATAAGACGGTGTAGTTTTTCTTCCTGCAAACCAGTGTGCTGAAGCAGCTCATTAATCGGGGTGCCCAACATGACTTCCAGGTTGCAGCGTTGTTGTAATGCGTCACCAGTCAAGGTTGTAATGCGCGAAATTAGCGGTTCCCCCAACTCAATGGCTTTATAGATACTGACGGCTGTTGCGACGTTTTGACAGACAACACCAACGTCGGCAGGGATTCCGCCATTAGGCACTTCCAGGCCGGTTAAAATAGTGATCAGTTGCTTTTCACTGCCTGACGGGTATTTGGTAGGAATGCTGATGATCTTGATCCGGTTACTTTCGCCCAGTGTTTCTAGCGCAGATTGCAGCGCCGCAGCGGCCTCTGGTTTATTGTCCTCTATGGCGACCAGCGTCTGTGTCGGTTTGAGAATATGGTTAAGGATACGGATGCCGCGAATGACCTGTTCCGGTCTTTCTCGCATCAGCATATCATCGCAGCTGATATAGGACTCGCACTCAACAGCATTGATAATAAGATGGGTGATCTCTATCTCTTCTCTGGGTTTTAATTTTACCGAGGTAGGAAACCCTGCGCCACCCATACCGGTGATGCCTGATTCGCGCAGCTGCGCCAGTAGGTTTCCCGTCTCTACCTGGGAATAATCAGCGACAGGGTTCCTATCCCCCCACTCATCAAGATGATCAGGTTCGATCTCGATGCACAGATCTGATAACCCGGAGGCATGTGGGATTGGATGTTCACCGATGGCAACGACGGTACCCGAGGTGGGCGCATGTATCGCAGCGCTCACATAACCACCTGGGTCGGCAATTTTCTGGCCTTTTAGCACCCGTTCACCCAGGGTTACCAGTGTGACTGCAGGCTGACCAATATGCTGTTGTAGCGGGATAACCAACTTGTTTGGAATGGGTGCCTGTGCGATGGGATCCTGTGTGGATTGGCTTTTATTTTGCGGTGGGTGGATGCCACCTTTAAAATCCCAAATTTTATGGCTCATCAAGCATGCCCTGTGTGGGTATGGTCTGAAACAATAATTGATACTGGCGGCGCAATGAGTTTTGCTTTTGGCATTGGCCAGTGCCAATCTTTGGGTGTGGGCTTCACCGGTACCATATCGATACAGTCCCGTGGGCACGGTTCCACGCAGAGCCGGCAGCCGGTACACTCGGTTTCCAGAACGGTATGCATATATTTGGCTGCGCCCAGGATAGCATCGACCGGGCAGGCCTGAATACAGAGGGTGCAACCGATACACTCCTCTTCACGAATAAAGGCCAGCTGTTTGCTATCATCTGCCAGCTTGTCAGTATCGAGCGGTTCAAAATCACGCCCCAGCATGTCAGCCAGTGCCTGCACTGTAGCGGTGCCTCCGGGGGGGCATTTATTGATCGCCTCTCCCTGAGCAATCGCTTCAGCGTAGGGTCGGCAGCCGGGGTAACCGCACTGACCACACTGCGTCTGAGGCATGATGTTATCAATTTGGTCAACGAGGGGGTCTTCATCGACTCTGAAGTGAATGGCAGCGAAGCCCAGCAGTGCACCGAAAACCAGAGATAACCCCAGCAATATTAGTATGGGAGTTAAAATTGTCATCATTTTAACAGGCCCTAGCCGGAAACCAGACCAGTAAAGCCCATGAAAGCCAGCGATGCCAGACCAGCAGTGATCATGCCGATAGCCGAGCCGCGAAAAGGCTGAGGAACATTAGCTGCGGCAATACGTTCGCGCATGGCTGAAAAGAGTATTAAAACCAGAGAAAATCCAAGGGCTGCGCCCAACCCATAAAAGAGTGAATCCACCAGGTCATTATTCTTTTTCAGGTTTAAAAGCGCGACCCCTAGCACCGCACAGTTAGTCGTAATGAGCGGCAGAAATATACCCAGTACCCGATAGAGAACAGGGCTGGATTTCCGTACTACCATCTCCGTAAACTGTACCATAACAGCGATAACCAGAATGAAACTAATGGTTTTCATGTGGCCAAGATCGAAGGGAACCAGCAGGTAGGTGTACACCAGATAACTGCACACGGAAGAGAGCGTTAACACAAAGGTGGTTGCCAGTGACATGCCCATAGCAGTTTCTAATTTATTGGATACCCCCATGAAGGGGCACAGACCAAGAAATTGGGCTAAAACAAAATTGTTCACCAGAATGGTGCTAACCAGAATTAATAGATATTCGCTCATTAAACTCCGATCTTCTGTAAAAAGGGTTGTGCTATGACACTCAAAGCCACGAGATAATTACAGCTCGCTTATAGCTGGATGCTATATAACCGATATTGATTATAACGTGCCGGGCGATTTCTTGCGAAAACTATTTTGTTCCCATACCGCGATAAAAAACAGGGGCCGATGGCCGAAGCCTTCCTGAAATAAGCGTTATGCACTGCGAGTTACAGAACCTAAACAAAACAGTCAGATCATGGAAAAACAGTGCAAAACTCATTTTATGCGCATGCCTGGTAGTGCGCCCTCGTCAGGTGAGAGCAGCCAGATATCTTGTTCACCTGGCCCAGCTGCCAATACCATACCCTCTGAAACGCCAAAACGCATTTTACGTGGGGCCAGGTTTGCTACCATTACGGTCATCTTGCCCTCAAGAGCTGATGGGTTATTGTAAGCTGACTTGATTCCGGCAAAAACAGTACGTGGGTTGTTCTGAGTAAACTCAGGGCCAAGATCCAGAGTGAGTTTAAGCAGTTTATCGGCTCCTTCGACCTGCTCGGCCTTTATGATCTTTGCCACCCGCAGGTCAACTTTTTCGAAATCAGAAAACTTGATCTCTTCGCTGACGGGATCAGCGGGCGCAGCCTGTTTTTTTACGCTATTTTTAGCCGGTGTTGAGCGGTTGTGAACCACTTCATTGGCCGTTTCACTGAGCATAGCATCTATCTTTTCCTGCTCAATTCTTGAGATCAATGGTTGAAATGCACCCACTTTATGAGCCAGCAGCGGGGTTTCTAGTGAGTTCCAGTCTAGTGACCTGCACTTCAGGAAGAGTTCAGCCTGAGTGGTCGTAGAGGGGATCACTGGCTTGAGGTATATCATTAGAATACGGAACAGATTGATTCCCATTGTACAGATCTCCTGCACACTGGACGCCTGTTCCGGATCCTTGATCAGTACCCAGGGTTTTTGCTCATCAATATACTGGTTGGCACGATCTGCCAGGGCCATGATCTCACGAATGGCCTTGCTAAATTCCATGTTTTCGTAGTGGGCCGCAATTGTTTCACCTGCATCAATAAAAGTATCAAGCAGTACTTGATTTGCTGAGTTGTCGGAAAGTTGTCCAGCAAAGCGTTTGTTGATGAACCCGGCACAACGACTTGCAATATTAACCACCTTCCCAACCAGGTCGGAATTGACGCGGCGCATAAAATCGTCCAGATTCAGGTCAAGGTCAACGGTGCTGTTGGATAGTTTTGCCGCGTAGTAATAGCGAAGATATTCAGGGTTAAGATGGTTCAAATAGGCCCGGGCCTTGATAAAGGTCCCCCGCGATTTTGACATTTTTTGGCCATTAACAGTGACAAAACCGTGCACCTTGATGCCAGTAGGGGTGCGGTAATCAGCGCAGGACAACATGGCGGGCCAGAACAGTGCGTGGAAGTTAACAATATCTTTACCGATAAAGTGGTAAAGCTCTGTTTTTGAGTCCTTCTCCCAATATTCGTCAAAATCCAGATCGGAACGGTTGTCACACAGATTTTTAAAGCTTGCCATGTAGCCGATAGGTGCATCAAGCCAGACATAGAAAAACTTGTTTTTTGTATTGGGGATCTCGAAGCCGAAATAGGGAGCATCACGGCTGATATCCCACTCTTGCAGGCCCGCATCCAACCATTCGCTAATTTTGTTGGCGACCGGTTCTGTTAATGCGCCACCACGTGTCCATTGCCGAAGCATCGCTTCAAAATTTTGTAGTTTGAAAAAATAATGAGTTGATTTTTTTTCGATCGGTGTTGCATCGGACAGGGTGGATTTTGGGTCAATCAGATCTGAGGGTGAGTAGGTGGCCCCGCAGGCTTCACAATTATCACCGTATTGTTCGGGGGCTTTACAACGGGGGCAGGTGCCCTGAATGAATCGATCAGCAAGAAACAGTTTCTTTTCTGGGTCAAAGGCCTGAGTGATTGTTCTGCTGGCAATATGTCCTCGGTCATGGCATGACTGATAGATATGTTGTGACAGATCTCTGTTTTCAATACTGTGGGTGCTGTAGTAATTGTCAAAATCGATACTGAAATCACCAAAATCAGCCAGATGTTCCTCCTGAACCTGGTGTACCAGCTGCTCCGGCGTGATACCTTTCTCTTCCGCTTTAAGCATGATCGCGGTGCCGTGTGCATCATCAGCACAGACATAAGTGCATATTTGACCACGGCTCTTCTGAAAGCGAACCCAGATATCTGTCTGGATATATTCGAGCATATGCCCCAGATGGATAGGGCCATTGGCATAGGGTAGGGCGCTGGTAACAAGGATCTTTCTAGGGTTATTACTCATAGGACAAAGCTGACTATTGGGATGTATGCTAGTAGGAGCACGAACTATAACGGCAGTTTCGATTTATTTCATCAATTTTAAGCCCGATAGAGCTAATTGGTATAGATTATTAATCCGCTCCATATAATCGCAAGGTTAATCGCTGTTCGCTACGCCCCATAAGTTACTGTATCCTTGCTATTGAGCCCCTTGCATCGCCGCAAGATGACACTCGCATAAAGGTCAAACCATACTTGATTTTTGTGTCAGCCCCCCCACAACTATTTAAGTGTATTCGTAGTAAAAAAAGTAGAGGATTATTATGCCCCAGATTGATCAAGCACAGATAGAACAGGCCATTGCCACCTACCAGGATGAAAACCTGAAGACAGATTATGTCACTGCCAATGCGGTGGAAGCCGTTGAGATTCAAGCTGATCTGATCAGAGTCAAGTTAGATTTAGGATATCCTGCGGCGGGTATTAAGGCGGAGATCGAAAATGCGCTAATGGAAAGAATCAAGCCTCTGGCGGGAGAGCGGTCGGTTGAAGTGGTGGTTGGTTGGGAGATCAAGGCACAATCGGTCCAGAAAAATTTATCCAACCTTTCGGGAGTGAAGAATATAATTGCAGTCGCTTCGGGAAAGGGAGGCGTGGGCAAATCAACCACGGCGAGTAATCTTGCCCTGGCTTTGTCTGCAGAGGGCGCGCAGGTGGGTATTCTGGATGCCGATATTTACGGGCCGAGTCAGGCAGTGATGCTGGGGATAGACCCAGATCGTCGTCCTGAAGTTAAGGGTGGCGACCGTTGGATACCCCTCACTGCCCATGGGGTACAGGCTATGTCAATGGGGTTTTTGGTGGGGCCCAGTACGCCCATGGTTTGGCGGGGACCGATGGCCAGTGGTGCCCTGCAGCAGCTACTGGATCAAACCGAATGGCAGGACCTGGATTATCTGATTGTAGATATGCCGCCGGGCACGGGCGATATTCAACTGACACTTGCTCAAAAAGTGCCGGTGACCGGCGCGCTTATCGTTACAACACCGCAGGATATAGCGTTGATCGATGCCCGCAAGGGGATCGAGATGTTCCGTGAAGTGGAGATACCCGTGCTGGGGGTGGTAGAAAATATGAGCGTGCATGTCTGTAGTCAGTGTGGCCATGCCGAGCATCTGTTTGGTTCTGGCGGTGGTGAGATGATTGCCAAAGATTATGATACCGAACTGTTGGGCTCATTGCCGCTAACGATGTCGATTCGTGAGCAGGCCGATGGCGGAACCCCCACCGTTGTGGCTGAACCTGATGGCAAAGTTGCTCATATTTATCGACAGGTCGCGCGCCGTCTGGCTGGGGTTCTTGCTGGAAAAGCAAAGGACGATAAAGGTGGGCTGCCTAACATTAGTATTCAAGACGACTAGCCCAAAGGCAGGAGGCTATTGGACTTGGCAGGCTATTAGAATTTTAAGTCCGACAGCTTCCTGACCCAGATTTGTAAGCTCAGAGAGTCTCAGGGTCATCAAATCGCTTATGGGCAAGCAGGGCTTTGCAGTGTGGACAATGGGTCAGTGTACGGCCCTGGGATCGTGAGGCGATCTCAAACAATACCCGGGCATCCTCCTCATTAACACCCAAATGTTTACGCAGATGCTGAAGCGCATCTTTTTCTTCACCGGAAATAATCCCGTCAGCAAAAGCATCTTCCAGCATCAGGTGGTATTTTTGACGTCTGCGATGAAGCTGGTCTGAAAACCCGGAGGCGAGAATACCCGCTGGCAGTGCTACCATCCCTATGCCTATGATAGTGATGCAGCCACCAAAAAGTTTTCCGGGAGTTGTAATCGGTATCACATCGCCGTAACCCACTGTAGTGAGGGTTACCAGAGCCCACCACATCGAATCGGGTATCGTACCGAAGGCATCGGGTTGCACCTCATGTTCAATCAGATAGATACCGGTAGATGCCAGTATAAGCAGGATAAAAAGCACAAAAAATGCAGCAAAAAAGGATCTTGATTCCTCTTTGAAAACAGCGAGTATCAGCGTCATGGCGCTGGAGTAACGGGTTAGTTTGAAAACCCTGAACAGCCTGAATACGCGTAGCATTCGCAGATCGATCTGTATAAACAGAGTTAGATAGAAGGGTAGTATGGCGATCAAGTCGATCAGCGCCATCGGCGTGAGCAGATAACGCAAACGCCCTCGAACGGGGTGGTAAAATTGTGGGTTTTTTAACTCAACAGACCTCCAGGCACGAACCAGATATTCAATTGTAAATACCATTATCGAGAAGAGCTCAAAATAGAAAAAAACCGGACCATAGCTATGGTGTAAAGAGGCTACAGACTCAAGAATAATGGCAAGGATATTAAGGCTGATCAGGCAGATCAGAAAGATATCAACTGCCGGGGTGAATTGACTCTTTTTTTTTGAATCCTGTGGTGAAACAGGGGACGACAGAACGGATTGCGGCATATTCAACAAAAGACCTTTTTAAAATTGGTAAGTAGGTTTTTAGATGAGTATGGTTGATTAGTCAATAAGTATGGGGCGTTAGCTGACCGCTTGGCGGTAAGTTTTATGAGTTGCTCTGGCATGAAAAACAGCGTCTGCTGTTGTCATGGGTCGTTAGATCGGTCTATCAGGAGATGTTACCCCGCAGCCCTGACTGTTGAAAATAACTGGTTATATCAGTTAGCCTGTGGCAGCATGCTGCACTTTTAATCCGCTGCCAATGTGCAGTATAAATGCCACAATAGTTGGGGTCGCCTCGCCAATGAGTATCAAGTCAGATAGATGGATTCGCCAGATGGCAATGGAAACGGGAATGATAGAGCCGTTTGAACCCGGTCAGGTTCGATCGCTTGGTGAGCAGCGGGTCATCTCCTACGGCACCTCAAGTTATGGCTATGATGTGCGTTGTGCAAAGGATTTTAAAGTATTTACCAATATCCATTCGGCCATTGTAGACCCGAAAAACTTTGATGAAAAAAGTTTGGTGGATATCTGCACAGATGTTTGCGTGATCCCCCCCAACTCATTCGCTCTGGCAAGAACGGTCGAATATTTTCGTATCCCGCGTAACGTGCTGACTATCTGTCTCGGGAAATCCACCTATGCACGTTGCGGTATCATTGTGAACGTTACCCCGCTGGAACCTGAGTGGGAGGGGCATGTGACCCTGGAGTTTTCCAATACCACCAACCTGCCGGCAAAGATCTATGCTAATGAAGGTGTGGCGCAAATGTTATTTTTTGAATCGGACGAGGTGTGCCAGACCAGTTACAAGGATCGGGGCGGAAAATACCAGGGCCAAACCGGGGTGACACTTCCCAAGGCTTAATGGCATCGTCCACTGGAAGTGTATGCGAGGCGGGCGAAAAAGCGGAGTTTAATGCCAATTCACCCCGTAGATCTTTTTTCACAAAGACTTGTTAGGGAACGATACCTGTTATGGGCTCGCCCTCCAGTGATGCTTTGGTCACCTTGATCTGGTATAGCTTGTTTTTTTCTGTCTGGTGCAGCTGAACCAACATATAATCCCAATCCTTGGCCAGCCAGATCAGGGTTTTCCTCTTAGTCTTCTGGTCCCTGACTCTCTTAAACTTGAGGGTGTTGAGTTTTCCCAATTTAGTATCCAGTAGCTCCTCTCCCAGAAGTTCAAATGCATACTCCTTTAAGCGGCGTTTGTCGGCTACTCGATAGGTGCCTGGTCTGTTGCCAGCCATCAATTCTCGACGCAACTGCAATTGATAAGTGAGCTTATCCAGTGTGGCTAGCGGCAGATCATAGCCAAAACTCCCTTTTTTACTTGAACTGCCGGTGATCTTTGCGTTGTCCCAGTCAAACTCAATCAATGTGGTGCGCTTTTTTCCCAGCCCGGTTTGTAGGTATTGGTATCGTAAAGGGATGATATGGGAGTCTTCTAGCTGGAAATGACTGGATTCTTCGAGTTTGATTACGGAGGATGTCACCTTGTGAGAGATTATCCAGGTACCATCTTTAGACTGGGACAGCTCTCTTGTTGCTGTGCCACTGAAGGGTAGTAGCCAATTATATTTGGCTGTGTATGAGGCCTTGTACGGTTTGATTTCGCTGGCGTAGGTGCTGGCTGTTAATAGCAGATATCCAGATAAAAGCAGGCTCCAGGCTTGCGTTATTGGTTTCATAAACAGTTTCCTGTATCTGTTGCTAGCGGAAGGTGATGCTCAGGCTGGTTTTTTTTGATCGTAGTTGATTCGATATCCTCGGGGCCCTAAAGGTTCCCCGTCCAGATAGATCAGCCCATGATTGAACTTGACCCTCTCTTGGGCAATCCATTCCACCGCCAGGGGATAGATGAGGTGCTCAATTTTCAGCAGCCGGCTGGCCAGTTGCTCAACTGATTGCTCTCCCATACGATCGATGACTCCCTGAACAATAACCGGGCCGGAATCCAGCTCCGGTATTACATAATGGACGCTGGCACCATGTTGATCATCGCCAGCATCGATGGCTCGCTGGTGGGTGTTTAATCCGGGGTATTTTGGTAACAGAGAGGGGTGTATGTTGATCATCTTTCCCAGGAAGTGGTTTACAAATTGTTCTGACAGAATTCTCATAAAACCGGCCAGAATGATCAGGTCAGGATTAAAACCGTCGATCCGTTCGGCAAGCGCCTGATCGAAGGATTCACGATCCGGGAAATCATTGTGACACAGTGCCAGGCTTTTGATGCCTGCTTTTTTGGCTCGTTCCAGGCCAAAAGCATCCTCTTTATTGCTGATTACAGCTAATATTTCGGCATCAAGTACCCCCTTGAGGGTGGCATCAATAAATGCTTGCAGGTTGCTACCGCTACCTGAGATAAGGATGACCAGTTTCAATTTGGATATTTTTGGATGCTCGTTGTGCTGTAATGTTTTTGGAAAAGGCATAACCTGCTTATACCGAGCCCGAGTATAGAACTCGTGGACTATCAGCTGTTTGCTGTTGATCGATCTGGCCGATTCTCCAGGCGACCTCACCGGCAGCGGCAAGCTCTTTGATCGCTAGATCAAGGTGTTCCTGAGCGACAACGAGCACCATTCCGACTCCACAATTAAAGGTGCGCAGCATCTCATCTTCTGTGACATTACCCTGGGTCTGCAGCCAGTTGAAAATTTCCGGCATCTGCCAACTTTGCAGGTCGATACTGGCGGCAACTCCTTTTGGCAGTACTCTGGGGATATTTTCGGTAAAACCGCCGCCAGTAATATGGCTTAACGCCTTCACGGGTAGTTTTTCGAAAAGTTCCAGCAGTGGTTTAACGTAGATACGGGTCGGTTCAAGCAGGATTTTCCCCAGGGTGCTGTCTTGAAACTGATCGTGTAGATCGGCCCCGCAGTGCTCAATGATCTTGCGGATCAGTGAGTAGCCGTTGGAGTGCGGGCCGGATGAGGCCAGCGCTATTAGCTGATCGCCAGCCTGTACCTGTGAACCATCGATAATTTTAGCGTGCTCAACAACACCCACGCAGAATCCGGCCAGATCATAATCCTCGCCCTGATACATGCCAGGCATTTCAGCGGTTTCTCCACCTGCCAGCGCACAACCAGCCATCTTGCAGCCTTCACCGATCCCAAAAATCACTTCGGTGGCAGTTTCAACATTCAGTTTTCCTGTGGCGAAGTAGTCAAGAAAGAAGAGTGGTTCAGCGCCACCGACGATAAGATCATTAACGCACATAGCAACCAGGTCGATACCGATGGTTTTATGCAGTTTCAGATCAACTGCCAGTCGAAGCTTGGTACCGACGCCATCGGTTCCAGAAACCAGCACCGGTTCATGATATTTTTTTGGGATTTTACACAGGGCACCAAACCCGCCCAGGCCGCCCAGCACCTCCGGGCGATGGGTGGCGCGGGCTACATTTTTTATCCGGTCAATGAGAGCATTGCCGGCGTCGATATCAACGCCAGCGTCCCTGTAACTGAGGGAGACGGGAGTATCTTTACTGGAACTGAAGGTTGTTTGATCGCTCATAAGTATCGCTGTTGTGTCAGTCTGGAGGCTAAGGAGGCGACATTCTACAGTAGCCTCGATTTAACGCCAAGCTGGAAGCCTGAAAATCCCTGTTGCACCCACGATTCTCTGGTTATTTAAAGAGTTCCTCCATACAATAGCCAACCATGAATATCAGGAGTTTTATCAGAAAAATTTTAGTATTGGCGCAGTTTTGTGGATTGTTAGTTACCGTTTCTGTGACTGCGGTTGAGATTCCTGATCCCTATCTTGCTGTAGTGCCAGTGCTGGATCAGAGCCGGAAAGAGAGGGTTCGCGCCATCAAGCAGGGACTTTCAACTGTGCTGGTGAGGATTTCTGGAAAAAATCAGGCAGCCGATAACGCACAGATCCGTTTTGCCCTGAAAGATCCAGATAACTATATTAGCGAGTTTGGTTATTCAACCCTTGATCGAACGATGGGTGATGATGCATCAAAATACAGGCAGATAGCGAAGGTCAGATACGATGCATACCTGGTTAATCAGCTCTTAAAGAGTGTAAACCTTCCTGTTTGGGGTAGTAACCGTCCTGATCTACTAATGTGGGTAGCGATCGAAGACGAGGGAGTCCAGCAGGTGCTTAGCGCGACAGAAGCCCTGCCCGCCAGGGAGGTTTTAAAGGCTGAAGCTGATCGTCGGGGGGTGCCACTGATATTTCCATTGATGGATATTGAAGACGTCAATAATCTGTCCTACAACGAACTCTGGTATCTTTTTCGGGATAAGCTCGAAACCGCTTCTTTACGATATTCGCCAGAGGCCGTTTTGGCCGGCAAGCTCTACCGTCGTACCGATACAACCTGGAGCAGTCGCTGGTTGTTTCTTTTTGATAACACGGCCTATGGCTTTGCCATTCAATCAGATGAGAAGGTGCAGGGGGCTGTTCAGGCTTTGGGCGTTGCAGCGGATCATCTTGCCGAACATTATGCGGTCAGTAGTGGAGAAAACCACGGTATTACAGTGGAGATCGAAGTATTAAGTGTCGATAATATCAAGCACTATGCGCAGACACTGGATTATCTGGAAGAGATAGCCACAATACGGCAAGTGAGCCTGGTGCGCGTTGAAAAAAACAGGCTTGTTTTCAATGTTACAGCGGATGGGAACCTGAAGAAATTACAGGAGATCATCGCGCTGGACAGTAAGCTGGTCCGGGTGCATCTGCTAGCTGAAATAGTAGAACCAAAAAGGTTAATCTATCGATGGCAGGCTTTATAGGGAACCCTGTATTGGTATATGATCTACAAGGATTGACCTCTGAAAGGGACCTGTATTGGAATTAAATATTATTCCCAACTTGATCACGCTCTTTCGGTTACTACTGGTGATCCCCGTTGTAGTGGCCGTTATGCGTAATGATTTCGGTATAGCATTGATGTTGTTCGCGCTCGCGAGCCTGTCCGATGGTGTGGATGGTTTTCTTGCCAGGCGTTTCTCCTGGACCAGTCGTTTCGGTGCGATACTAGACCCGATTGCAGATAAATTATTACTGGTTTCAACCTTTATGTTGCTGGCTTATACCGGGTTTCTGCCGGTCTGGCTGGGGGTGGTCGTAATAGGCCGCGATCTGATTATATTTGCGGGGGCGATCAGCTATCATATTCTTTTCGGAGAATATGAATTAGCACCCACTTTGCTGGGTAAGTTGAGCACTCTGCTCCAATTTGGGTTGGTGCTCTTTGTTATGGTGGATCAGGCGTTAATATCGATGTCCGCACAGCTTCTTTTAGCCGGCATATGGGGCGTATTTATAGTCAGCTCTATCAGTGGTCTGGATTATGTTTTGACCTGGGGCCGTAAGGCTATGGTGGCTATTCGGAATCAGAGAAAAAGTTAGCCTGGATACCTTATGACCTCATGTAAGAATATGCTTCAATAATTTGATTTTATGGAAGAAATAACAACTTATAAAGGGCGCTGCCTGTATCAGTTACGCTCCGCCATTTTTGAAAAAAACACCCGCCAGAATTTCATGAAAATTCGGCATTTTCATGAAAAATATTCAGGCTAATGGAAGTTAAGTAGTAGTGGAAAAACGACTATATCAACAGCTTCCTTTGGGCATCTCTTTGAAGGAAGATTTTGTTTTTGATGACTTCCTTGAGGTTGGAAATGAGCAGTTACTGCTTCATTTGCAAACTCAATTGACTAGCTGCGAGCCATTCTTTTTGTTTCTGTGGGGAGAGCGTAGCTCCGGTTGTAGTCATCTATTGCAGGCGGCCTGCCAAAGTATCTCGGGGCAACGCTCAGCAATTTACCTGCCCCTGAGCCAGCTGATTGACCAGAGCCCTCAGTTACTGGAAGGTCTGGAAAATATTGGTTTGATCTGTATAGATGATCTACAGTTAGTGGTGGGGAATGATGAGTGGGAAGAGGCTCTTTTTCATTTTTTTAATCGTATCTTTGAGCAAGGTAGTGCGCTGCTGATAGCGGCCAAGTCCGCACCCCAGGGGCTGGATATTAAACTGCCGGATCTTTTGTCGCGTATTGCTTCGGCAGTGGTCTACCAGGTCAAAGAACTTGACGATTCTGGGAAAGTTTCATTGTTACAAGCACGGGCACTGTCACAGGGGTTGATCCTGACAGAGGAGTCAGCGCATTATATTTTCAATAGGGCGGGCCGAAGTCTGCAGGAGTTAATGCACATCATGAAACATCTTGATAACCAGTCCCTGTCGGCGAACAGAAAGCTAACAATCCCCTTTATTAAACAGGTGATGAACTGGTGACACAGTACGATAAAGAGATCTATTGTCACACTGTTCAGGCTGAACTCTGGACAGTGATAAAATCGGGAGAGGCGTCATGTCAGTATTAGATCGCAGGTCTGCAGAGAGGGGCGCACGCCATGAGAGAGCTATCGTTCGGGTTCGAACTTGTCAGATAAACCCCGATAAGGAAAATCATATTTCGAACTGTGAAACCCAGGACGTGTCCATCAGTGGAGTATCAGTTGCAGTACCGGTGGCACTGCCAGAGAATACTCAAGTTGAGGTCTGGTTGGAAATAAAGGGACTCCAAAAAAAATTCCTGCTTTCCGGTATTGTTCGCTGGTGTCACCAGGACTTGAATCAGTGGGTTTGTGGCCTTGAATTCCAGGCTGAGTCTCAATCAGATCTTCAAGATTGGGAAGCTCTGTTTTTGTAAAATGGCCTGTTGCCGGTCCGATCATCACCCGCTCGTTTTTTTTCGAATTTAACCACTACCAAGGGAATATCTTGAAGCCTGCTGGTTTGCTCTGCTTATTGTCTATTATTCTGGTCACGCAATCAGCAGCACGCGCTGACCTGCTTGAGTTTATCAATGGTGACAGGTTGCATGGCAGGGTGCTTTCCATGGAGGATGGAAATCTAAAGTTTATCTCCGCTGTTCTTGGTGAAGTCAAAGTACCGGTAGAAAAATTAGTGGGTATTAATATCACTGAAAAGGCTAATATCCACCTTCATGACGGAACAGTGATTAACCAAAAACTGGTGATGGATGAGCGGGGGAAAGTTATCATATTCAGTGGGGCAGCCCTCACCACGGTCGCATTAAGCCAGATCAATAAGATTAACCCCGAGCTGCCTGCAGCAGTGCGCTGGAGCGGTAAACTCAGCAGCGGGTTAAACATTGAGCAGGGCAATACTGAATCCCAAGACACTTATCTGGATCTTAACCTGAGCAGGGAGACTGACCGGGACAGGATGACAGGAAACCTGGAGTATCAGGAGAAGCGGGAGGAGGATCCAGATACCGGGGCGCAAAGTACCAGCAAAAGGCGTTATCAGGTAGGCGCACACTACGATTACTTTTTGGCTGAATCCATTTACCTGTATTTGGATCTGGCGATGGAAAAAGAAACAACGGAAAATCTTGATTTGAGATGGATTGCGAGTGGTGGTGTTGGCCACCGCTGGTTTGATACAGCCCGGTCACGCCTGGAGCTAGAAGCTGGGCTAGGTTGGGTTGATGAAAATTTTTCTGATCTTACTCCAGATAACGAATATATATCGTTACGCACGGCTTGGCGCTACCACTTTGATATTAATGGACAGATTCGCTTTTACCATAGTGGCAGCTGGTTTCCCAGTTTGGAGGATGCAGAAGATCAACTGCTCAAAACCG
Organism: uncultured Pseudomonadales bacterium; assembly: GCA_964473915.1. GTDB lineage: Bacteria > Pseudomonadota > Gammaproteobacteria > Pseudomonadales > IMCC2047 > CAYYRK01. The sequence continues at coordinate 7,351 of CAYYRK010000011.1, read as the reverse complement.
AAACTGGGGTGCGCTCAAAAATAAACAGCCACCTATTCCTGGAGGCAAAGCTGCTGTACGACTGGGACCAAACTCCGGCGAGAGGGAAAGCCAAAGAGGATACGGCCTATATTTTTGGGTTGGGCTGGGAGTTTTAACGGCATGGGTGGTCATTCAATCTAATCCGGAGTAACTACTCAGAGAGCAGTTACTCCGGATAATTCATGAACAATTCCTTTTGTCTATTGATTCCAAAGGTCTCATTCTGAGTAATCTTTGTAAACTTTTATAAATTATCCAAACTAACCTTAACCGTCAGCCAGTAATTGACGGACAGTCGCCAGCTCCACGCAAGTGACAAAAACCTGCATTGCCGCTTCGACCTCCTCTAATGATGGCACTGAAGGGGCGATGCGAATATTCCTGTCCTCAGGGTCATGGCCATAGGGGAAAGTGGCTCCCGCTGGTGTTAACTTTACCCCAGCCTCTGAGGCCAGTCGCACAACCTCTTTGGCCAGACCGGGTCGCGTATTGAAAGAGATAAAATAACCACCCTGTGTTTCCTGCCATTGGCCAATCGCCCGGCCTGTAAAATGATCATCAAGATACTGAAGAACAGTTTTAAATCTTGGACGCAACAGCTCTGCGTGTTCCAGCATGTGAGCTTTTAGCATTTCGAGGGAAGAAAACATCCGGCAGTGACGCAGTTGATTAACCTTGTCCGGGCCGATGGAAAGCCCACCTAAATGTTTTTTAAATGATGCCAGGTTGTTCTTGGATGCGCCCAAAAAAGCGATTCCAGCACCGGCAAAACTTATTTTCGACGTGGAGGTGAATTGGAAAACTGAATCTTGCGTTCCATGTTTTTGGCAGTATGACATGATGTTGGCTAACTGCGGTGGATGCTCTATCAAATCATGAAGCGCGTAGGCGTTATCCATAAACACCCGAAAATTAGAGGGGGCGATTTTGCCTAGTCTGGCGATACGGTCCATCACTGCGTTACTGTATACCGCACCAGTAGGATTTGAGTATTTTGGAACACACCAGATCCCCTTGATGCTGGCGTCCGCTCTAATCAGAGCTTCCACCTGATTCATGTCAGGACCATCAGAGGTCATGGGGACGGTGACCATTTTGATGCCTAGCTCCTCACAGAGCGTAAAATGTCTGTCGTAGCCGGGTACTGGGCAGATGAACTTGGTGGCAGCTTCCCGGCGCCAGGGAGTTTCTCCCTCTGCGGGTCCGTATAGCCAGGAAAACAGCAGGGCGTGGTGCATAAGTGTCAAGCTACTATTGCCGCCAGCCAGTACTTGCGAGGGTTCAAGCCCTAAAATGGCTGCACCCAGCTCTCGAGCTTCGCTGATCCCGTCTAGCCCCCCGTAGTTACGTGTATCGGTTCCATCCTTTGCACGGTAGTCGCCACTCAAAATACCATCCAGTCGATTAGAGAGTTCAAGTTGCTGAATTGAGGGTTTTCCTCGTGTCAAATCGAGGTTTAATTGCTGCCCAAGATATTGTTGGTACTGTGCGGAAAGAACTGTTTCCCGCTTCTGTAATTCGCTTCTACTCGCTTGATCGGGTTGCAAGGTATTGATCCTCAGTAGGTGTCCGTTATTGAAATAAGATTTAGCCCAAAGGTGCCGGAAAATGAGTCATTATAGTATTGTCACTGGGTATGGAGAAGGCAGTAGAATAAAACTTACTGAGATGGGTGAGGGCGCATCATACCTCAGGGCGGGTTAGCCTATAATTTAACCCGGATATTTCATTATACGGCCAGTTAGCTTTATCCTGAAATCCTCATTTAAACTAAGTATATAGGAGAGTTTTAGAAAAAGTCGCTTATCAGTGATGCTGGCTATTAAAAAATATTTTTTGAGGGGTTGATATTGAATAGACTCACATATTTTCAATATGTTAGATCTGCGTGTATGATAAGCTCCGCGCCTGAGATGAAACTTGTTGGCTACCTAAAGGGGGAGCTATGGAGAAGGTGGTCGCCCAATTAACCTTGGACCATGTACAGTTAAAACGTATTATCAAGAGCCTGGAGCACCAGGTTGAACATTATATACAGGGGGAGACCGCAGACGCTCCTGACCTGAATCTCATCAGAGCGGCAGTTGAATACGCGGTTCGCAGTGATCAGTACCATCACCCTTTGGAAGAGACGTTACTGCTTAAGTTAGAGGAGCAGATAGCTGACCACGAACTTCAGCACATGTTTATTACTATTCGCCAGCAGCATGTGGAGCTGGACAACCTGACAAAAAATATTGCAGGCTATTTCTCAACGACTGATGCCAAAGGTCTGGTACCTACCGGTAAAATTATATCTGAATACAGTAAGTATGTAGCGATGCAGCTTGAGCACCTTGAGACTGAAGACACCTACTTTTATCCGATGATAGAACAACTGTTTTCCAGCGATGAGCTTGAGGCGATACAAGATCGCTTTGGGCTTAGAGATGACCCGCTTTTTGGTGTAAACATGGAGGACTCATTCAAACCTCTGCATGATTTTATTCTGGCCTATGAAACTCAAACATCAGCTGTACTGAGCGACCAACTATTCGTTGTTGAATGACACACACTAAGCTACAAATTGTACCCTATATCAACTCCAGCAACGCTTTGCTACCATAACGCCAGTACTTAAAAACGAGAATTATAATGACAACGCTTGAACATTCAGCGACAGCGCGTTTTCTAATTTATAGTGCAGCATTTATCATTGTGGTTGCCGGCATGAAAACGGCGGAATCCCTGCTGGTTCCCTTTCTGCTCTCCATATTTATAGCCGTTTTGTGCTCGCCGCCGCTCTCCTGGTTGCATCGAAAAAATGTACCCTATGGTCTCGCTATCCTGCTGATTATTGCTATGGTGGTTGTTTTTGGGCTGCTTATTGGGGCTATTGTCAGCTCCTCCATCCACTCTTTTTCTCAGGATCTGCCAGAGTACCAGAATAAACTACAAACTCAGGTTTCAGCTCTGCAGACATGGTTGCAGGGTATGGGTATCGACCTTTCATCCGCACGCTTGCAGGAAAACTTTAACCCTGGTGCTGCAATGGGGCTGGTAGGGAATACTCTGGCTTCACTGGGTAACGTGATGACCAATGCTTTTATGATCTTGCTGACAGTGATTTTTATTCTGGCTGAACAGAGCGTTTTTTATGACAAACTCAAAATAGCCTCGGCGAACAGCAGTAGTTCGCTGGCGGCTATCGATCGGTTTGCCCTCAGTGTTAACCGTTATATGGCCATTAAGTCTGTACTCAGTCTGCTAACCGGTGTGTTAGTTGTAGCCTGGTTGGCCCTGCTGGGTGTAGATTACCCGGTATTATGGGGCATGCTGGCATTTCTGCTTAATTTTGTGCCGACGCTGGGTTCTATGTTGGCAGCTATTCCAGCCGTCCTGTTGGCGCTGGTTCAGCTGGGGACGGGTGATGCACTGCTGACAGCAACGGGCTATCTGGTAGTTAATGTGGTGGTAGGCAATGTGCTTGAGCCGCGCCTTATGGGGAAAGGGCTAGATCTTTCAGCCCTGGTGGTATTTTTGTCGTTGGTATTTTGGGGCTGGGTGCTGGGGCCTGTCGGCATGCTGCTTTCAGTGCCGCTGACCATGACATTAAAAATTGCGCTGGAGAGTGTTGAGGGTACCAGGGGGTTAGCCATAATGCTCGGGTCGGGCGCGGGGCTGTTATCTTGCTCAGAAGAGGAGTTAGAGATTTGATTTTGCCTGACAAAAAAACAGTAAAAAAAGGCCCTCAGTTGAGGGCCTTTTTAATAGATCTTAGTTAATCTTCACGGTATCTATCTGCTCGGCGCTAATTCTTTTGCCCTCTTCTGCCGCGTCCTGGTAAGACTTGATCTGGTCAAAACTCAGATAGCGGTAGATGTCATCGGCCATCGCATCGATATTTTTCGCAAACTCCATATATTCAGCAGGGGTCGGCAGTTTACCCAGTATGGCACCCACAGAAGCGAGTTCTGCAGAAGTCAGGTATACGTTGGCACTGTCGCCCAGCCTGTTAGGGAAGTTGCGAGTGGAGGTCGACAGCACAGTACTGTTCGCCGCAACACGCGCCTGGTTGCCCATGCAGAGCGAGCAACCCGGCATCTCCATGCGGGCTCCTGCACGGCCGAATATATTATAGTAGCCTTCATCCATCAGCTGTTTTTGATCCATCTTGGTAGGAGGTGCCAGCCATAAACGGGTAGAAATCGCATTGCTGTTGTTATCAAGCAGTTTGCCCGCCGCACGGAAATGACCAATATTGGTCATGCAGGAACCGATAAAGACCTCATCTACTTTGCTGCCGGCTACTTCTGAAAGTAGTTTGGCATCATCAGGATCGTTCGGGCAGCAAACGATAGGTTCTTTGATCTCGTTCAGATCAATTTCAATGATCGCTGCATATTCGGCGTCGTCATCGGCCTTCAACAAGCTTGGGTTGGCCAACCACTTTTCCATATTTTGAGCACGACGCTCAAGTGTACGTTGATCACCATAGCCATCGGCGATCATGGAGCGCAGCAGAACGATGTTTGAGCGCAGATACTTTGCAACAGCTTCCTCTTCAAGCTCAATGGTGCAGCCTGCTGCGGAACGCTCTGCAGACGCATCAGAAAGTTCAAAAGCCTGCTCAGCGGTCAGCCCCTTAATACCTTCAATTTCCAGTATTCGGCCAGAGAACAGGTTTTTCTTACCCTCCTTTTCGACGGTCAGTAGACCCGCTTTAATTCCAAAGTAGGGGATGGAGTGAACCAGATCACGCAGTGTAATACCCGGCTGCATTTTACCACTGAAACGCACTAGAATTGATTCAGGCATATCCAGTGGCATCACGCCTGTTGCCGCGGCAAAGGCGACCAGCCCGGAACCTGCAGGAAAAGAGATGCCCATCGGGAACCGGGTATGAGAATCACCGCCAGTTCCCACTGTGTCGGGAAGCAGCATGCGATTCAGCCAGCTGTGAATAATACCATCACCAGGTCGTAGCGAAACCCCACCCCGGTTCATAATAAAATCAGGTAACGTGTGTTGGGTCTCTATATCCACAGGCTTGGGATAGGCTGCAGTATGACAAAAAGACTGCATGGTTAAATCTGCGGAAAATCCGAGGCAAGCAAGATCCTTGAGCTCGTCGCGTGTCATCGGCCCAGTTGTATCCTGCGAGCCCACAGTTGTCATGCGTGGTTCGCAATAGGTCCCTGCGCGTACACCTTCAACGTCACAGGCCTTGCCGACCATTTTCTGCGCCAGGGTGTAGCCTTTACCTGAATCTTCAGGTGAAACTGGCTTTCGAAACAGCTCAGAGGTTGGTAGCCCTAGTGATTCGCGAGCTTTAGCCGTTAAACCACGACCAATAATCAGATTGATTCGCCCACCAGACTGCACCTCATCTAGCAGCACCTCTGATTTGAGGGTGAATTCACTGAGTGTCTGTCCAGATTCGCTGAGAATTTTTCCCTCATAGGGGCGAATTTCAATGACATCTCCCATATTTAGTTTTTCAACCGGCGCTTCGAAAACCAGTGCGCCGGCATCTTCCATGGTATTGTAGAAAATGGGGGCAACATTATTGCCGATACAGATACCGCCGCCACGCTTATTGGGCACGCCCGGCAGGTCTTTACCAAAAAACCAGAGCACCGAATTAGTGGCTGACTTGCGGGAAGAACCTGTGCCAACCACATCACCAACAAACGCAACTGGAAGGCCTTTGGCTTTGATCTCTTCAATCTTCTTCATGGGTCCTGTAACCCTGTGTTCTTCAGGTTCCAGGCCATCGCGGGTCATCTTGTACATCGCACGTGCATGGACAGGAATGTCTGGGCGTGACCAGGCATCTGGGGCAGGGGAGAGGTCGTCCGTATTGGTTTCGCCGGTTACTTTAAATACAGCTACCTTGATGCTTTCAGGGACTTTATCTCGACGGGTAAACCATTCAGCATCCGCCCAGGATTGCATAACGGCCTGGGCCTTGCTATTGCCCGCCTTTGCTTTTTCCTCAACATCATGGAAAGCATCAAACATTAGCAGGGTGTGTTTAAGTTCCTCTGCGGCTGGTCCGCTTAGCTCAGAATCATCCAATAATTCGACCAGCGTTCCGATATTGTATCCGCCATGCATATTGCCCAGCAGTTTGACCGCAGTGACTTTGTCTATCAATGGGCTTGAGTCTTCACCTTTGGCGATAGCAGAGAGAAAGCCAGCTTTGACGCAGGCCGCTTCATCTACCCCTGGTGGAACGCGATTGCTGATAAGGTCTAACAGAAATGCCTCTTCGCCAGCGGGAGGGCTTTTTAACAACTCAACCAGGCCGGCAACCTGTTCTTGGTTAAGAGGCTTGGGCACAACACCCTGGGCGGCACGTTCTGCTATATGTTGACGATATTCTTTTAACAAGGTGGTGTCCTCACAGTCAAGTTAAGATTCGCGGATAGAGATCCCGGCAGCCGGAGAATTAGCGGCTTCAAAATGAAGCGCGCATTCTATATGAAATTACAGCAAAAGTTAAGCCCGACGAACCTCTAGATATTTTAAGTGTCAGCTGTAACCAATTGAAATGTATATGGTAGGGAAATTATTTGTTTTATGAATAGTGAATATCTTCACTCAATTATATACTGGAACGATGATCAGCTTCGCAACTAACCACCTTGACAGCTATGAATGACAATCCATCATTGAATCAAATTTTTACTGAACTCACCCAGCACCAATCTAAAAATACAACCCGGCCTCCTGTATCGGACTGGAATCCACCCTTTAAGGGTGATATGGATATGAGGATAGCGGTCGATGGTCGTTGGTATTACGAAGGCGGGTCGATCGATCGTGAAGCGCTGGTACGCCTGTTTTCCAGTATCTTGAAACTGGAGGCAGATGGCTGCTACTACCTGGTTACGCCGGTGGAGAAATTTCGCATCCAGGTGGAGGATGCGCCTTTTATTGCTACGCAGATGAAAATCGAAGGTGTGGGTGAATCACAACAACTGATCTTTACTACCAATGTGGGTGATCAGATATTGGCGAGCAAGGATTTCCCAATCACGATAAAGATTGATGGCAAGGACAACCCCAGGCCGTATCTTCTAGTGCGTCAAAATCTTAAAGCACTGATCAGCAGGAATGTCTTTTACCAGCTGGTAGATTTGGGGGAGGAGGTTGAAAGGGATGGTAAAAACTTGCTTGGCATCTGGAGTGCTGGTGAGTTTTTTGAACTGGGTGAGCTAGGCGATACTGGTTAAAGCAACAAGCCTGCCGGTAAGATGCCGACAGGCTTGGAGTAAAGCATGTAAAGATTTTACATGTTCGGGTAGTTTGGCCCTCCGGAACCCTCTGGTACTACCCAGGTAAT
>CAYYRK010000010.1:18327-30066 GCA_964473915.1 uncultured Pseudomonadales bacterium | reverse complement strand
CAACTGTAAACTCGGCTATGGCGTCCTGCCTCGCTCTATCTCCTGCATCCCTGCAGTCGTCCCTCTTTGCGCGCATTTTTGCCTTGCCTGTAACCAAAATCATCTCCCGTGCAAAGGTCTCATTAATATAGGGTTGGCGCCCTCCTGGCTCAAGGTGTCACACTAGAACTGGAACCATAGTTTCCCCATTACTGTTGTGGTCTTGGCCGTATTTTCGCCCTCTATGACCTGCGACAGGCGCAGGTAAAAATTCATTTTTGGTGATATCTGATAAGTTAGTGAAGAGCCTATCTCTGCAAGCCTTGCTTTGGAATTTGGGATTTTTCGGCCATGGAATTTGTCCTCGTTCACGCTGGACTCATAGAGCGCGGTAAACCCTGTTGTTATCTTTCCTTTTATATAACCAACGTTCACCAGAATTTGGGACATATCACCCTGTTCAAAGTGCTCGTCACTGTTTTCACTGTTGTACAGGTAGGCAAATTTAAGCTCGGAATACAGCTCGCTGGATTCGAGCTGCCATCCCTTAGCAAGAATCAGCATCGGTTCAGCAGAAAATTGATCGTTCCCCATGTTTACAAGTCTTTCTTTTTTATAGTCTCCAACGGGAACGGTAAACAAGCAATCCAGCTGCATGCCGAATTTTTTTTCCTTGCTGAAGGTGTACCAGATGCTCGGGACCAGTACTACATCACCTATGCCCGTGCTTGTTTCTCTCCTGCCAGTTACAGGATTTTTTATGGAGACTCTTCCAAGCGGAACAACACCGTTTAAATATAGGGTGGTTTTTTCGTTAAGCCTGATATGGTAGGCAGGGCGAAATAGCAACCCCTCTGCGTCGAGGTCGATATCGACTTTATGCCCATCCCTGTCCCACATGTAGTCGGCACTGACATAGTAGGGGTAGATGAGCATCTGCCCCCCAAGCGGCGCATAAAAGATGCCCATGTAGCTATCTCCGACATTATTGGCGTAGGGTAGTCGAACCCCTGCCGCAAAAGAGAGCGGTGAGAATGCCAGCAGTAGCAGCATCATAGTTATTGGCGTGGTATTTGCGGGGGCCAGCTCTTTAAAGAATCGCACAAACTTTTTCATAATAATTTTTCTTGTTATGAGTGAGTTTGGGGCAGGGAGGGTTAGTTATTTTTTTTATATTATGATGGGGAATATTGTTTGTGTCCCTACCCAAGCCAAAGATGATCTACTAAACAGCCCAATAAATCAAAAAATATCATGGGATAATTTAGCCCTGGGTTGATCAGTTAAATCATAAAATTTATACAACTCCTTGGTGCGCCTAATAAATCTTAAAGGGCAGATCTGTTATCTGTCCGGCCTCGAGAAAGAGTTGAAATGGAGGGCCTGTGTCAAGGGGTTGCATCTATTCTCTGTGTTCAATAAAATACACTGCGCTCGAAAATGCTGTTCGTGCGCAGTGGATTAAGCTGAATGCTGAAGTATTATAAAAATCTAAAATTTACTTTTGTAATGCTAGCTCAGAATCAGCCTTTTCCTCACGATAAACGCCTAACCCGACAATCCTCAGATCGTTGTTACACTTCCGGCACAGTCTGTTAATGACACTCTTTCACCTTGATATTTAAGGAGCAATAATTTAATGAGTAATGCTATGCAAAATAGAAAAATCTACTCGCCAGAGCACGAGTTATTTCGTGACAACGTGCGCCGTTTTCTTGAGGCAGAACTGGAACCTAATATTGAAGAGTGGGAAAAAAAGGGGATTGTGCCTCGTGAAATATGGACCAAGGCAGGGGAAAACGGTTTGCTCTGTTGCGGGATTCCTGAAGAGTATGGCGGTCCTGGAGCAGATTTCTATTACAATATGGTGGTTTCTGAAGAGGTCGGTTACGCCATCGGTGGGGCTAGCCTTGGTTTTGGTTTGCACTCCGATATTGTCGCTTACTACATTCTTAACAATGGCAGTGAACCCTTTAAGCAAAAGTGGCTGCCAAAAATGGTTTCTGCGGAGGCGATCGCTGCGTTGGCTCTAACCGAGCCAGGTGCTGGCAGTGACCTTCAGGCCATGCGTACCACGGCTATTCGCGAAGGTGATGAGTATGTAATTAACGGCCAAAAGACCTTTATTACCAACGGCCAGCATGCAGATTTTGTAGTAGTGGCCTGTAAGACAGACCCGAAACTGGGCGCTAAAGGGATTAGTCTGATTTTAGTGGAGACCGATCGCCCCGGCTTCGTGCGAGGGCGAAATCTGGAGAAAATTGGACAGAAGGCTGGTGATACCTCAGAGCTGTTTTTTGAAGATGTCCGCGTGCCTGTTGAAAACCTGTTGGGTGAAGAGGGCAAGGGTTTTGTGATAATGATGGAGGAGTTGCCCCGCGAGCGAATTACTGTATCTGTGCGTGCCCATGCCGAATCTCAGCGTGCGTTTGACCTAGCAGTAGCGTATACCAAAGAGAGAAAGATGTTTGGTAAATTTCTCAATGAGTTTCAAAACACCCAGTTCAAGCTGGCGGAGATAAAGACACAGCTGGCGGTTGGCTGGGCTTATCTGGATCAGTGTTTAGTAAAAATAGATGAAGGTACCATGGGCCCTGAAGAGGGCGCTATGGCTAAGCTGTGGACTACCGAGACAGCAAGCGATATTATTGACGATTGTCTACAGATGTTTGGTGGTTATGGCTACATGGTGGAGTACCCCATCAGTCGGCTTTATGTTGACCAGCGGATACGTCGTATCTACGGTGGGGCATCGGAAATCATGAAATTATTTATCAGCCGTTATGTGTAACCACTTTCCGGCGGAATTATTCTTAATAAAACGAAGGAGTTTTTGATGATAGGTATTACATCGTTCGGGGCATATTTGCCGCGTATGCGCCTGCAGCGCCAGGTGGTTGCTGAGGCTAATGCTTGGTTTGACTCAGGCCTCAAGGGGCTCGCCAAGGGTGAGCGCACTATGTGTAACTGGGATGAAGACACTATCACGATGGCGGTGGAAGCTTGTCAGGACAGCCTGGGTGACCGTGATCGCGAAGCGATACAGGCACTTTTTATGGCTTCGACCAGTATGCCTTTCCTGGATCGGCAGAACTCGGTATTAGTCGCTGAAGCCCTTAATTTGAATAGCAGCGTTCGTACTATGGATGTCACCGCTTCACAGCGGGCAGGTACCTCCGCTTTGCTGGCAGCGCGCGATGCTGTGATGGCAGGTAACAAGCAAGTACTGATGGTGGCTTCCGAGCATCGACGCACCAAATGTGCTTCACGCCAGGAGATGCTCTACGGTGACGGCGCAGCTGCCATTACCCTGGGTAGCGAAGGTGTGATTGCCGAGTTAGTTGCTACGCAAAGTCTGGCCGATGACTTTGTTGATCGTTACCGCAGTGATGGAAGCGATTTTGACTATGATTGGGAGGAGCGCTGGATTCGTGATGAAGGTTTTCTTAAAATAGTTCCCCGTGTGGTCAATGCACTTTTGCAGGACGCAGGCATCAGCGCCAAAGATATTCAGCATCTAGTGCTACCCTGCGAGCAGAAGCGTACCCCTGCAACCGTAGCGAAGGCGCTGGGTATTGCCCCAGATCTGCTGGCCGACAGCCTAATTGAGAACTGTGGTGTTACAGGTACCGCGCACGCCATCCTACAGTTGGCCCATACTCTGCAGAAAGCAAAGCCGGGTGAACTTATTCTGGTAATAGGCTTTGGTCAGGGAAGCGATGCATTGCTGTTTCGTGTTACTGATGCCATTGAAAAGGGTCAGCCAGCGCTGGGTGTTTCCGGTAATCTGGAGCGTCGTCGTGCTGAGACCAACTACAATAAATTCCAGAGTTTCAACGAGTTGCTGGAAAAAGAGATGGGTAAGCGCTCGGAAATTGACAAGCAGACTTTTTTGTCAGCCATGTACCGCAATCGCGACTTGCTGACCCGTTTTATGGGCGGTAAGTGTAGTGAGTGTGGCACTGTTCAGATGCCTAAAATGAACTATTGTGTTAATCCTGAGTGTGGTGCGTTGGATACTCAACAGAACCACCCCATGTCCACAGTCAAGGGTACTGTCCAAACATGGACTGCCGATCAGCTGACCTTTGACTTCAACCCGCCCGCTTATTTTGGCATGGTTGTTTTTGAGGGCGGTGGTCGTTTGATGATGGATTTTTCTGAAGTGGACAGTGAAAGCTTCGATACTGGCGCGTCCGTCAGCGTACACTTCCGCATCAAACAGATTGATGGCCAGCGAGGTTTCCGTCGCTATTTCTGGAAGGCCATTCAGGTTTAATAAAATTTTCGAATTACCATTAAGGAGTTCACATAGCATGGCGAGTGGAATCAAAGATAAGGTTGCGATCCTGGGAATGGGTTGCAGTAAGTTTGGCGAGCGCTGGGACATGGAGCCTGCCGATCTGATGTCCGAAGCATTTGAAGAGTGTCTTCAAGATGCCGGTATCGAGAAAAATGAAATTCAGGCTGCCTGGTTGGCCACAGGGATTGATATGTTTAATGTGGGGCCCGGTGCTTTGCCGCTGGCGGTTAGCCTGCGCCTGCCCTATATACCTGTGAGTCGCGTAGAAAATTTCTGCGCCAGTGGTACAGAGGCATTTCGTAGCGCAGTTTACGCCGTTGCCTCAGGTGCTTGCGATATTGCTCTGGCACTGGGCGTTGAGAAACTCAAGGATATGGGATATGGCGGTTTGCCACAGCGTACCCGTGGTGTAACTAACGACATGTTCTGGCCCAACCTGTCGGCACCGGGTGTATTCGCTCAGTTGGCTACAGGTTATGGCGCCAAATATGGCGTCTCCAAAGAGGATATAAAGCGAGCGATGGCCCATGTTTCGGTGAAGAGCCACGCCAATGGTGTGAAAAACCCCAAGGCTCATCTGCGCCGTCCTATCACGATGGAACAGGCGCTTAACGCGCCTATGATCGCAGAACCGGTCGGGCTATTTGATTGCTGTGGTGTCAGTGATGGTTCAGCGTGTGCCATTGTGACCACACCGGAGATTGCTCGCAGCCTGGGTAAGACAGATCTCGTTAGCGTGAAAGCGTTACAACTGAGTGTTTCCAATGGTACCGAAGTGGGCTATGACGGTTGGGATGGTTCTCATGTAGTGACCACCCGGGTTGCTGCCAAGCGTGCATACGAAGAAGCGGGTGTAAAAGACCCACGTAAAGAGATCAGCATGACTGAGGTGCACGATTGCTTCTCTATTACCGAACTGGTCACCATGGAGGACCTGGGTCTTTCCGATGATGGTAAGGGTTATAAAGATGTGCTGGACGGAGTCTTTGATGCTGATGGAGCGATACCTTGCCAGATAGACGGCGGCTTGAAATGTTTTGGTCATCCCATTGGTGCCACAGGGTTGCGCATGATCTATGAATTTTACCTGCAACTGCAAGGCCGTGCAGGTGAGCGTCAACTGGCTAATCCGGTGCTGGGCTTAAGTCATAATCTGGGTGGTTTCCCCTACCAGAATGTATCCAGTGTCTCTATTGTGGGCCGTTATGGCGAGTAACTTCGGCTAGTAGAAACTCCTGCGTACAGCTTAGCCACGCAGGAGTGGTTGCCAAAAGAAGCAGGCAAACTTACAGGTTACTTGATGATTTCCTGTAAGTGCTCTGCCTGTGCAGATAAAAAACAGACAAGTACTGAAATATAAAAGTGAGTGGTTGATAATGAGTGAATCGAAGATATTGTTGGATAAATCTGTAGTAGTGACCGGCGCCGGTGCTGGAATTGGGCGTACCATCGCCCTGGCAGCAGCCGATGCGGGAGCCAAGGTTGTGGTGAATGAGCTCAATGCCAAAGCTGCAGAAGAAGTCGTTGCCGAAATTAAAGCCAAGGGCGGTGAAGCTGTGGCCTGTATTGCCAGTGTTGCCAGCTGGGAAGGTGGGCAGGAGATTATACAAACGGCTATTGATAACTTTGGTCGCATCGATGCTGTTGTCAACAATGCAGGCATTCTGCGCGATGTGATTTTTCATAAGATGTCACCTGAAGATTTTGAAGCAGTGGTCGGTGTACACCTGATGGGCAGCTTTTACATCAGTCGTGCTGCCGCGCCCTATTTTCGTGCCCAGGAAAGTGGCGCAATGGTACACATGACCTCCACGGCCGGTCTGATTGGAAACTTTGGTCAGGCTAACTACGCTTCAGCCAAGCTGGGTATGGTGGCACTTTCAAAATCCATTGCTCTGGATATGGCGCGCTATAATGTGCGTTCCAACTGTATTGCACCCTTTGCCTGGAGTCAGATGACAGCCAGCATTCCAGCAAATACCGATGCTGAACGTGCAAGGGTTGAAAAGCTTAAAAAAATGACACCAGAAAAAGTGGCTGTAATGGCCATTACGTTATGTAGTGACCTGGCCGCTGATGTTTCCGGTCAGATCTTTGCGGTACGTCAAAACGAGATATTCCTGCTGGGCCAGTCACGTCCGATACGATCAGCCCACAATGGTGACGGCTGGACCCCTGAAGGGATCGCCGATCGCGTATTTCCAGCATTTAAGTCTGACTTCTTTGCTTTGGAGCGTTCCGCAGATGTCTTTAGCTGGGATCCAATATAACCCAAGCAATTAAAGGAGCAAGCTATGGCGATCGATTATGATAAGCTGAAAAACCGTAAATTTGCTGAACTCGAGCATACCTATACTCAGCGCGATAGTATGATTTATGCGCTGGGGGTCGGATTTGGCTATGATCCAATGGATGAAAAGGCCCTGCCGTTTGTCTATGAAGATGGCATCAAGGCCGCGCCAACGTTGGGCGGAGTGCTGGCTTATCCCGGTTTCTGGTTAAAAGAGCCAGATACGGGGGTAGATTGGGTCAAGGTTGTACATGCCGAGCAAGATATTATTATCCACAAACCCCTGCCCGCTGAGGGTACCGTGGCTGCCACTACCCGTGTCACCGAGATTGTTGATAAAGGCGAGGGGCGTGGTGCTTTTATCTATTCAGAACGTACGGTACGTGACAAAGAAACGGGAGAGGCGCTTTGCACTTTAACGCAAACTACCATGGCTCGTGGCAATGGCGGCTTTGGTGGCCCTGCGGTTAGCGTTGAACCACCGCACCAGATCCCTGAGCGCGAGCCAGACCTGCAGTGTGATCTGCCTACCCTGCCGCAGTCAGCACTGCTCTATCGTCTGTCCGGGGATTATAATCCGTTGCATGCATCACCTGCTGTGGCTAAGGCTGCCGGTTTTAAGGCTCCGATTCTGCACGGGATGTGTACATTTGGCGTTGCTGGTCATGCCATCCTGAAGATGTGTTGCGATTACGATACAGCACGCTTTCATCGTATCAAAGGGCGCTTCTCCAAGCCGGTTTATCCGGGAGAAACAATCCGTACCGAGATCTGGCGTGAGGGAGATCATGTCTCTTTTCGTTGTTCTGTTTTGGAGCGGGATCTTGTAGTCATTAACAATGGCTATGCACAAGTGAGCTGAGTCTTTATAAGAAAAGAGTCTCCAGCTATCAAAGAAAGGTGTTAGTAATCAGATGCAGGGTATTTTAAAAGGGCTGCGAGTGATCGAGGGCAGTGCGTTTGTTGCTGCGCCTTCCTGTGGTATGGCGTTGGCTCAGATGGGAGCAGACGTTATTCGCTTCGATATGATTGGCGGCGGGTTAGACTACCGCCGCTGGCCGGTCGATAAGAATAATCAAAGCATGTTCTGGGCGGGTGTTAATAAGGGTAAACGTTCCATCGCGGTGGATTTTCGTAAACCGGAGGGGCGGGATATTATTACCCGTTTAATTGCACATCCTGGAGATGAATCGGGTATTTTTCTCACCAACTTTCCTGCTCGTGGCTGGTTGTCAGATGAGAACCTGCGCAAGCATCGTGAGGATCTGATCTACTTCAATCTAACCGGAGATCGGCATGGGTCTTCTGCAGTTGATTATACGGTTAATTGTGAAATGGGTTTTCCCTATACCACAGGGGAAGATCAACAGCCCATTAATCATGTATTGCCGACCTGGGATGTTATCACTGGCCAGATGATTGTAACCGGTGTGCTTGCTGCCGAACGTCATCGTCGTTTAACCGGCGAAGGGCAGTTTGTAGAGTTGGCGCTAAAGGATGTTGCTCTGGCAACACTTGGGAACCTGGGGTATATCGGTGAAGTCATGGTGAATGGCCATGATCGGCCAAACTGCGGTAATAATATCTATGGTGCCTTTGGTCGTGATTTTACCACCGTTGATGGTGAGCGAGTGATGCTATCTGGCATCACTCTGGGTCAGTGGAAAGCGATCTGCAAGGCCTGTGAAATTCAGCCGCAGGTAGATGCTTTGGCTGAATCGCTCGGGCTGGACTTTAACCGGGAAGGTGATCGCTATCGTGCTCGCGAGTCGTTGAACGAAATAGTGGCCGGTTGGTTTGAACAGCATGATTTTGCGCAGGCAAAGCAGAAGTTAGATGACGGAGGCGTTTGCTGGGGTAAATACCGTTCGGTCTCGGAGCTGATTAGCCACGATCCTGATTGTTCTACGGATAATCCACTGTTCCAAATGTTGGAACAGCCGGGTATTGGTAACTACCTGGCAGCAGGACACCCTCTGAAATTTGGTGCACTGCCCCGAGAAGATGTAGTTTCTGCGCCATTGTTGGGTGCCCACACCGATGAGATCCTTACCGAGTGCCTGGGTATGAGTAGTACGGAGATCGGGAAGCTGCACGACCAAAAAATTGTTGCAGGTATAGAGGGTTAATCGGTAGCTCCGCCACCTGGTGGGGTCACATCAACTATCCATAATGCAGTAAAAAAGAGCCATAACTATGAACTATGATATAACTTTTCCTGAAATCCGCGACTCAGTGGCCAAACTTTGTGCACAATTTCCGGGTGAGTATTGGCGCAAACTCGATGAGAAACGCGCTTATCCTACTGACTTTATTAATGCCCTGAGTGAAGGGGGTTTCCTCTCTGTGTTGATTCCAGAAGAGTACGGTGGCAGTGGTTTGCCACTTTCGGCGGCTTGCGCAGTGCTGGAAGAGATTCAGTTTTCCGGTGGAAATAGCGCCAGCTGCCATGCGCAGATGTATACCATGGGCACGGTACTGCGCCATGGTAATGAAGACCAGAAATCCAGATATCTGCCGGGGGTCGCAAGCGGTGAACTTCGGCTTCAGGCATTTGGTGTGACCGAACCGGGTAGTGGTACTGATACCACGCGGATACGCACTCGCGCGGTGCGTGAGGGTGATCATTACGTTGTTACCGGCCAGAAGGTATTTATCTCACGCGTTGAACACTCTGACCTGATGGTACTGTTGGTACGCACCACCCCGCGTGAAGAGTGCGCAAAACCCACGGGAGGCATGTCAGTACTGCTGGTCGACCTAAGGGAAGCGGTTGGTAACGGGCTGACCATTCAACCCATTCGTACCATGATGAACCATGCAACCACAGAGCTCTTTTTCGACAACCTCAAGGTGCCGGTTGAAAATCGGATAGGAGAGGAGGGTCGTGGTTTCCATTATATTATCGATGGTATGAATGCTGAGCGTACCTTGATCGCTTCTGAGCTAATCGGTGATGCACGCTGGTTTGTCAAAAAGGCATCCGAATATGCGAGTGAGCGTGAGGTGTTTGGTCGCCCTATTGGCTCTAATCAGGGGGTACAGTTCCCGATTGCTCGTGCTCATGTTGAAACGGAGGCGGCGACGCTAATGGTGCGCAAGGCAGCTGATCTTTTCGATGCCGGTAAACCCTGTGGCGCGGAGGCTAATATGGCAAAACTGCTTGCTGCAGATGCTTCCTGGCATGCAGCTGAAGCGTGTCTGCAGACCCATGGAGGGTTTGGTTTTGCTGAGGAATATGATGTTGAGCGTAAGTTCCGGGAAACAAGGCTCTACCAGGTTGCCCCGATATCTACTAATTTAATCCTGTCCCACGTTGCGACCCATGAGCTGGGTATGCCCAAGTCTTTCTGACCTGAAAATGGCGTTGTAGTATGAAAAAAACCTTGGATGGCCTGCTGGTTGTAGCGTTGGAGCAGGCTGTTGCCGCGCCCTACTGTTCATCACGATTGGCGGATGCCGGGGCTCGGGTCATCAAGATAGAGCGCAGTGACGGCGATTTTGCTCGTGGCTATGACGATGTGGTCCATGGTGAGAGCGCCTATTTCGTTTGGACCAATCGAGGTAAAGAGTCCCTAACTCTGAATATCAAGGATGACGCTGATGCAACATTGTTGCGGCGAATTATCGGCCGGGCTGATGTCTTTATTCAAAATTTGGCCCCGGGAGCCGCAGCTCGTGCGGGGTTTGATTCTCAGAAGTTGCGAGAAACCAATCCCAGATTGATTACCGTAGACATATCCGGTTATGGCGAAAGCGGCCCCTACCAGGATATGAAGGCCTACGACCTGCTGGTGCAGTGCGAGTCTGGGCTGGCTTCCATCAATGGTACCCAGGCAGAGCCGGGCCGCGTAGGTGTCTCCGTTTGTGATATTGCCTGTGGTATGTACGCACAAACTGCTGTGCTTGAGGCGCTAATTGCACGCGGTATCAGCGGGCAGGGTCGTGGTATAAAAATCTCCCTGTTTGATAGTATTGCAGACTGGATGACTGTACCGTTGCTACATCAGGATTATGGCGGTGTGGCCCCATCGCGGGTTGGGTTGAATCATCCCACCATCGCCCCCTATGGGGCCTACTGCTGTCAGGATGGTTCCCTGCTGGTACTCTCGGTTCAAAGTGATCGTGAGTGGCGGGCTTTCTGTACGGCAGTTTTACTTCAGCCTGAAATTGCGGATGACCCTCGCTTTAGTGACAATCTGACCCGCTGTAAAAATAGACCTGCACTGGATGTTGAGATTAATCGAATCTTTGGTGCCTGTAGTCGAGAACAACTGATACAACGTTTGCACAAGGGTAGTATTGCGTTCGGCGCACTCAACTCGGTTGAAGATCTTTCCCGGCATAGCCAGTTACGCAGAGTTCAGGTTGAAACCCCCAGTGGTCTGGTAGAGATGGTAGCTCCGCCTGCCATTTTGACTGAAGACGATACCAAGCTGGGAGCGGTGCCTGCATTGGGCGAACACAGCGAGCAACTACGTGCAGAGTTTGCCGCGACACCATAAAGTCAGTTCACAAATTTTCAAAAAAATTATGATTAACCTGCCTCAGCTGCAGGCGAGGGTGGATGATTCCCTGCCGCAATTGTGGGCATTAGACGAAAGTAGTGCGCTGGGATTAAAAGTACAGGCGTTGATTATTTAATAAGTATGAATGAGGTTTGATTTGATGACTAATAAACTCCCCGTTTGGCGTTCGGCACTGTTTGTACCTGTCAATGTGACACGTTTTGTAGAAAAAGCGCATACACGTGGTGCCGATGCGATAATTCTCGATTTGGAGGATAGTGTCCCTCTCGCAGATAAAGCGTCTGCACGAAGTGTGGCCAGAGCTGCCGCCGCTACGGTAGCGGCCAATGGCCCCGATGTGTTGGTAAGAATTAATCAGCCATTGCGTCACGCAGTGCGTGACTTGGAGGCTTGTATCTGCCCGCAGGTTGATACTGTGGTGGTTCCCAAAGTAACCGGCCCGGAACATATCCGTTTTATTGATGAGGTGATTACGGAGCTGGAGGTCGAACAAAATATGCCGGTTGGCCATACCCGACTGGTTGCTTACATCGAAACCCCCCAGGCACTGGCTCAAGTGGTGGAGATAGCTGCGTCATCCTCGCGGTTGGTGGGAATGAGCCTGGGTGCAGAGGACTTTTCCTCGGCTGTGGGAATGA
>CAYYRK010000010.1:4744-18227 GCA_964473915.1 uncultured Pseudomonadales bacterium | reverse complement strand
GAAGAGGTGGCTCAGGCTCGGGGTATCATTGAAGCCGATCTGCTGGCGCAGAAGGAGGGGCGAGGAGCATTTGAATACGAAGGTAAAATGGTTGATGCGCCAGTGGTAGCCAGAGCGCGTGAAACTCTGCAAATTTATGAAATGGTGGCTTCGCGTAATTTATCTAAAAAAGACTAGCTTACAGACCGGGGCCACGAGGCCCTGCAAAAAACAGGGATGAGTGCTTGCGCTCAGTTAACGCTCCGGCACCCTCTATTTGATACTCTTTCATTTTTCGGTAGAGGGTGCTGCGGGCTATACCCAAGCTTTTGGCGACGAGCGACAAATTACCATGCTGTTTCTCTACTTCGCAGATTATGGACTGTTTTTCCAGCTCCGCGAGCTTATGGCCACCGGAGCTGGAAACGTTCAATGTGGCTGGCGGGTCGCTTTCCAACTGGGCTAATAACTCCTCAGGTAGGTCTTCTACCTTTAAAATGTCAGAGTCACTCAGCACAAACATGCTTTCCAGAACACTATAAAACTCCCTGACATTACCTGGCCACTCATGCTGTTTGAAAAACGCTTCAAGATCTGGCGCTATCGTCTGGGGAGCACAGTTATACCTGGTGGCCAGAGCCCCAATAAAGTTATCGGCCAGCATTTTAAGATCTTCTGCTCTTGAGCGCAGGGGAGGCAGATTAAGTACCATCACCTTGAGTCGATAATACAGGTCCATTCTAAAACTATGATTTTCGACCTCTTTTTCCAGATCCCTATTGGTGGCAGCAATCACACGGGTGTTAATTTTTCTCTCTTTGCCGCTACCACCGATACGCACAACTACGCCATCCTGTAAAACTCTTAACAGGTTAACCTGCAGTTCCAGTGGAAGCTCGCCGACCTCATCCAGAAAGATAGTGCCGCCGTCTGCTTGTTCAAACTTCCCGACCTGTCCCTTGGCGTTAGCCCCGGTGAAAGCACCCGCTTCATAACCAAATAGTTCGCTCGATGCCAGTTCTCTGGTGATGGCTCCACAGTTAACCGCTATAAAGGGGCCGCCACTAAACTCTGATGCATCATGAACGGCTTTGGCAAACAGCTCTTTACCACTGCCCGTCTCGCCTAAAATAAGCACCGGTGCACTTGTTTTTGCCATCCGGGAAGCTCTTGTCTTTAGATTTTTGATCAGATCGCTTTCACCGATAATTGCATTAAAGGCTGTGGCATGGATGGCGTTTGATTTTACGGGAGGTGACTTGTGCCTGTGAGTACGGTTGAGCCCTGCTTGATTTAATACCAGCATGCCGCCCTGCCAATGGGAGCTGTTTCCAAAGAGCTCTACTTCAAAGGAGTCGATAGATTCTGGCAAGTGGTTGATGTATGACTCTGCCTCACCGTCCTGAGAGACT
Organism: uncultured Pseudomonadales bacterium; assembly: GCA_964473915.1. Classification (GTDB taxonomy): domain Bacteria; phylum Pseudomonadota; class Gammaproteobacteria; order Pseudomonadales; family IMCC2047; genus CAYYRK01. The sequence goes on along the minus strand of CAYYRK010000010.1, from coordinate 16,836 downwards.
GAAATTATCTTCGAGTCTATGCGCAATAAATTTTTAGCCCCGTGCTCGGCAATGAGCTGTTCAGCGATCGCATTGTATTTTATAACCCGACCCTTTTCGTTAAGCAGGATGATTCCATCGTCTGCCCATTGAGTTTTCTTTTCATGGTACCAATCGACTAGATGTAACTGTTTCAATAAACGTCTTGAGCGTAACAACTCTTCAATGTGCCGTGCTGCTGTTAGAGCGATACCGATATTGCGTGCGCTGTAGGATTTGTTAGTCGTGGTAACATCGATGATGCCTATGACCTCGCCGCTGTAGAGATCAAAAATGGGCGCAGCCGCACAGGTGAACACCTGAGCAACCTCACAGAAATGTTCCACGCTATGAATTTCGACAGCTTGTTTTAGCGCGATGGCTGTACCTACAGCGTTGGTTCCGCCACTGTGTTCACTCCAATTGTACCCTGGTGAGATATGCTCATTTTGGGTGGAGTTAAATATCGACCGATCCCCACTGGTGTCAATAAGAACGCCATTAGCGTCGGCTAATAACAGGGCGGTTTTGCTATCGTGCAATATATCTGCAAGACCCTCGGATACGCTTTTTGAAGCCAGCAATAACTCTTTGTTATGTTCTTGTAGCGTTACAAATCGGTTGCCGGTGATGATTAGGGGTGCTTTGGATTCCGCGTCGACCCCTTCAGCTAAACATCTTTTCCATGAGTCTGTTACAACAGATCTTACCTGAGTGGAGGAGCAGCTTTTTCCCCCACGAACTTTATCCCGCGCAGATATAACCTCCTTCAGGTAGCCTTTGTCGTTAAACTTTTGTCCAACTTTTGAAAAGCGCATGAGGTTGACCCCTTACATCTTGCTGCAGACCTATGGGGGTGATTGTGCCTATTTAATAGGCTCAAGTTAAAGCGGAGAGTTTCCTCCAATAGGGTGCGCAGCTAGAAATATCTGTATCCTGATGAGAAATGTTACAGGTTTTTTTTGAAGGTTATCAGGTGGTATTTGCCTCGTAGACTGTGGCTGATTTCCGCAGGCGCTCTGATGATGCAGAGCGCCTTTTGATGCGGGTTATCGGGGTTGAAGTTACTTGAGACTGCTGAAATAAGCGGCCAGGTTAGCTATATCTCCATCGGAAAGAGGCTTGGCCATCGAGCCCATGACGGGGTCAGTACGGCTGCCATCACGAAAGGCCTTGAGTTGTTTGGCCAGATAACCCTCTTTTTGCCCGGCCAGGTTTGGCCAGATATCCATTGCGCTGATGCCAGCCACTCCGTGACATGCGGCGCAGGAAGATGATTTGGATTTTCCTGCAGCGGCATCTCCAGCGTAAGAGAAAGATGCAGCCAGAAGCATTGATGTGCCGAAAATTACAGCTTTTAACAAATTCATTAAAAAAACCTCTTAATTTCAAATAATTTTAAAGATAAATAGCGGTTCCAAGTGTAAATTATTTGATAGGGTTTGTATGCCAGGGTTCCAAAAAACATTAAAATTTTACATCTTTGGCCCGGATATTCCGTGAGGTTGCATAAAGATTGCGCTTAGGCGTTGTGTGCATGCTGATGGTTACCATGGTTATGGTGGTTTAGCAGTTTTCAATACTGATATTACTCACGGTATTGGAATCTATAAAGCGGATTACAGTCGAACTTGCAGGTGCTGTGCGGGTTGCTATATTAGCCTGAAGACATTTAAAGTCAAAAACACCGCCTGATAAATAACCGCTGTTGGTGGGCATGGTCAATATAGGGAATATCAATATGTCAGTTCAAGTAGAGACACAAGGAGATGGCAAATATATCTATTGGTTTGAGCAGTTAACCATTGCCGATATTGCACAGGTAGGGGGGAAAAATGCCAGTTTAGGAGAGATGATCAGCAAGATGGCACAGGAGGGGATACCTGTACCGATAGGCTTTGCCATCAGTGCTCAGTTGTTTCGTGATTTCCTTAAACAAAATGAACTTGATGAGGTGATAAAGCAACATCTATCAGGATACTCCTGCAATGCTGAGAGTTTGTCGACTGTGGGTGCTTCCATCCGACAGGCGATCTCACAAGGGGAATTTAATGAGCAGCAAACGGCGGCCATAGCCTCAGCTTACCGGCGATTATGTGAGCGAATAGGCCAGGATCAAGGCCAATATATGGTTAGTGTTGCGGTAAGAAGCTCGGCAACTGCAGAAGATCTGCCTGAGGCAAGTTTTGCCGGTCAGCAAGAAAGCTATCTGAATGTAAGGGGGGTTCAAGGCCTTCTTGAAGCATGCCGTCAGTGTTTTGCTTCCCTTTATACTGACAGAGCGATTGTTTATCGTGAAGAGCAGGGTTTTGAGCATCAAAAAGTTGCTCTATCAGTGGGCGTACAGCAGATGATTAACTCTGAAGCCGCTGGAGTGATGTTTAGTCTTGATACTGAAACTGGCTTTCCCGATGTTGCTGTCATCAATGGTGCCTGGGGTCTTGGTGAAACTATCGTTAAGGGTAGTGTGACGCCTGACAGCTTCATGGTTTATAAACCTTTGCTGGTTGATAACAGTGGCGATATCGACAAGAACCGTAAGTTAAGCCCCATCATTGAAAAGCGGCGAGGTAGCAAATTACAAAAAATGGTGTTTTCTTTTGATGCAGCACAGCCAACTAAAATAGTGAAGACAAGTATCGATGAGCGTTCAACATTAGTACTCAATGATGATGAGGTGTCAAGGTTAGCCAGATGGGCTGTGAAAATTGAAAACCATTATGGCAGGCCCATGGATATGGAGTGGGCTAAAGACAGCCAGACTCAACAGCTCTACATCGTTCAGGCCCGCCCTGAGACAGTAGAATCACAAAAAAACAGCTCAGTTTTGGTGAACTATAAACTTAAAGAAAAATCATCGGTATTGGTAGAGGGGGCCAGCGTTGGCAGTGCTATTGCAACGGGAGCGGTTTTTAAAATAGAAGATCCTGCTGATATTGATCAGTTTCCGGAAGGTGCCATGCTGGTCACTCAAAAAACTGACCCTGATTGGTTGCCGTTAATGCGTAAAGCCTCAGGCATTATTACCGATACTGGGGGCCCGACTAGCCATGCCGCCATTGTTAGCCGCGAGCTTAAAATCGCCGCCATTGTGGGCTGTGAAAACGCAACCCAGGTACTAAAAAATAACCAGAAAGTAACACTCAGTTGTGCTGATGGCGCTTTAGGAAAAGTGTACAAGGGTGAGCTTGCCTTTGAAACCAGGGCGGTAAACCTGGCTGAAATTCCTAAAACAAGTACCGATATTATGATCAATGCTGCAATGCCTGATGGTATTTTCAAGTGGTGGTCACTTCCAGTTGCGGGTATTGGTTTAACACGTATCGAATTTATTATTTCTAGCCAAATATCTGTCCACCCCATGGCCTTGGTACATCCGGAAAAAGTAACCGATAAGGCTGTGATGAGCAAAATAGCGCAATTGACGCACGGCTATCAACATCTGCCCGACTATTTTGTTGATAATCTCGCGCTTGGGGTCGCTAAAATTGCGGCGTCACAATACCCAAAACCGGTTATTGTCAGAATGTCAGATTTTAAATCCAATGAGTATCGCGGTTTATTAGCAGGTAAATTTTTTGAGATAGAAGAGGAAAATCCGATGCTGGGTTTGCGGGGTGCTTCACGTTATTATCATCCACTTTATCGCGAAGCTTTTATGCTTGAATGCCAGGCAATCATTAAAGCTCGAGAGCAGATGGGTTTTGATAATATTATCGTAATGATCCCGTTTTGCCGTACCCCAAATGAGGCAGACAGGGTGCTTGAGGTTATGAGTACAGCAGGCTTAAAACGTGGGGTTAACGGGTTGCAAGTTTATGTGATGTGTGAGATTCCTTCGAATATTATTTTGGCCCATGAATTTGCACAGCGTTTCGATGGTTTTTCAATTGGTAGTAATGATCTGACCCAACTTATTTTGGGGATTGATCGTGACTCAGTAGAATTAAAACCCCTGTTTGATGCTAGAGATGAAGCAGTAAAAAGTATGATTGCTCAAGTCATTAAGGTGGCGCATGAGTGTGGCTGTAAAGTTGGTATTTGTGGACAGGCACCCTCAGATCACCCCGAATTTGCAGAATTTTTGGTGGAGTGTGGTATTGATTCAATTTCGTTAAATCCTGACTCTGTTGCCAGGGCAAGTGTCCATATAGCCAGGGCGGAACTCAGACAAAAAAATTAAAGCAATGCGGTTTTCAGAGATCCTTCAATTTAACACTGGGTTAATTGTTGTAACTCTTGCCAGCTAAAGGTCGGGCCATCCTTGCACACATATTTGTTGCCAAGATAACAGTGACCACATAGCCCTACGGCGCAGTGCATGCGTCGTTCCATGGAAAGGAAAATTGATTCAGGGGGTAGTCCATAATCAACAAAATATTCAGCAATACAGTTCATCATCAGTTCAGGCCCACAAAGCAGTGCTGTTTTTGGCGGGCTATCAAATGTTGCTATGGCCTGAGCTAAAATATTAAGAGGACTGCCCTGAATGGTTGATGATGGATAATCCTGATCCGAAGACTCGTCAAGCGTATTGAAAATACTGATGTTATTTTTCCAACGATTACGCTCGGGATTTAGCATTTGGGATCGCCTGTTTCGAGCGCCGTAAATCAAAGCCAGTTGTTGATTGTTATGCTGATCCTCAGAGGGTGAAATTAACCTGTCGATCAGGTTAACCAGGGGTGCTAAACCACAGCCGCCTGCGACTATTATGGTGTTGCTATTTTTGATCTTTTCAAGGGGCCATCCCCGTCCAAATGGGCCGCGAGCACCGAGGATATCACCTGCTTTCATTGAAAACAGTGTCGAAGTCACTTTACCCATTTGACGAATAAACGCCCGAAATTCACCATGCTCATTGGGTGGCTCAGTAAAGGTAAAGGGGGCCTCACCAACGCTTGCTACATTAAGCATAAAGAATTGCCCCGCCTGCACATTTCGCCAGTCATGATTGTTGTTTTGGCTTAGCAGGCGAAAGCGGTAATGGCGAGCATGTTCACCATCGTCAATATAATCTAACAACTGGATTGGGTCAGGAATATGATTCAGCAGCATTTTCAATTCTTTTCATTACAGAGTGTACGCCAATAACCCCGGGGCATGTTTGCTCACAGCGCCCACAACCCACACAGCCATAATGCTTAAATTTAGCAAAAAAATCATTGCCAAACTTGTGCTGCCAAAAGCGTTGTACCCGCGTCCCCGCTTCCGCTGACGGATTATGGAAACTGGCTTCACGTTGAAAACCTTCATAAAGGCAGGAATCCCAAAAGCGTTGCTGGATGTTGTTTTTTCTGCCTGGTTCCTGCTCTGTCTCGGTACTGCGAGTTCCATAGCATGAGCAGGTAGGGCAAAGTGTGGTGCAACCAGAGCAGCCAACACATTGAATGGCTAGCTTTTTCCAAAATGAGCCAGGGATTTTTCCTGAATTTATATTTTCTATACCGTGAGTAATATAACTATCATCGGCAAACAGCTGCTTACACCGGTGCAGGGCCTGATCCCGCTGTCTCAGGTGATGCTCCTGAGTGGTTTCAAGCGTTAAACCCCGCAATGATTGCACCCCTTCTTCAGTTTTCTCTATCACTAGCCAGTGCTTATTAGGTAACGGGTGCAAGATTAGGTCAGCGGTATGAGACCTTACCCCCGGGCCTGCGTCTACTGTGGGACAGAAGCCATTTTCACAGGGTTCAATACAGTCTATGCCAACCAATAAACACTGTTTACGTCTTGCTTGATAATAGGGGTCTTCACTGAAAAATTTATCCTGGTAGCTGATCGCACTCAGGTCACAGCTTTGCACACCAAACAAAACAAATGGTTCTGGTGATGGCAGCGTTTCCCTGAAAAATTCACCATTAAAGATGAGTAGATTTTCATGTTCGGTAAAAAAGAAACGCTTGGCCGAACTTAAGGGTCTTTCATCTGATAGGGGCTTTGTTGTGCCCTTGGTTATTTGCTGCCAATAACATTGCTCGTTACTGTTTTTCACTGGCTGGTGAAACTGATAATGTTCTGACAGGTGTTGTTGCAAAGGGCTCAGGTCGTTGATCAGGTAACTTTTCATCTTATGGCCTCTCCTGCAATTGTTGAATAGTTTTGGGTTTCTGGTTCTGCCCCAAAGGGGTTACGGCGACAGCGCAAGCTTTTAGCTCAGGCATTTTTGTGACAGGATCTTGTGCAGTATTGGTAAGCTGGTTTGAAGGTGCTTCTTTGAAATGATAGGGCATACTGACCATTCCCACGGGAACATCATCGGTGATCATCGCCCGCGTTTCTATATAACCCCTACGGGATTTGACCCCCACAGCCGCTTGAGGGCTAATATTTAGATTCTCAGCATCGACAGGGTTAATAAATAAAATACCCGGCGGTGTTTCTCTTTCAAGCAGCGGTGAATGTCGGGTCATCGAGCCACAGCCATAATGGAAATGAAGTCGATTGGTGGTCAGTTGCAGTGGAAATAGCTCATCAGCGGCTTCATCAATATCACTATGATTGACCGGTATCAATTTAGCTTTTCCAATAGGAAAACTACCGCTATGTAAAATAGCAGTGCCATTAGGGCTGCTGTCCGTGCAAGGCCATTGTAGGCCATAGTTAGCAGCGATTTTTTGATAGGTCATCGCCTGGTAGGAGGGTGTTAGTGATGCAATCTCATTAAATACCTCTTCACTATTGGCCCAGTTCAGTTGTTGGCTGCCCATCTGTTTGGCGAGCGCTTGCAACCATTGCCAATCACCTTTGGCCTCACCTAACGGTGGTAGCGCCTTTGTTACCCGCTGAACTCGTCGCTCACAGTTGGTAAAGGTTCCATCTTTCTCAGCAAAAGAGGCCGCAGGCAAAACAATGTCAGCCAGTTTTGCGGTTTCGGTCATGGTGAGTTCAGCCACTACGAACAGATCTAGATTTTTCAAAGAGGCTTTGACCTGATTTTGATCAGGATCGGTAACAACGGGGTCTTCACCAAAGAGTAATAGGGCACGAAATTTTCCTGATTGGGATGCCTTGGTCATGCCCAGAGAGGTTAATCCCGGTGTTTTAGCAACTTCACAACCCCAGGTTTTGGCAAATTTATCCTGGCTTTGCTGTTCGTCAACGGCTTGATAGCCGGGATAAACATTAGGCAAACAACCCATATCACAGGCACCCTGGACGTTGTTTTGACCCCTCAGCGGGTTGACCCCTGTGCCGACTCTGCCTATGTGGCCACAACTTAACGCTAAATTAGCAAGCGAGATCACATTATTGGTGCCGCTTACGTACTGTGTGATACCCATGCCGTAAAAGATCATCGCACGTTTTGCCTGGCTATAAGCTTTTGCCGCAGATCGAATCAGTTCAGGTTTAACCCCAGTGATATGTTCAACTGATTCGGGGGTTATATTTTTGATATGTTGCGCCAATCTTTCGAAACCATCACAACGCTGGCGGATGAAATTTTCATCAAACCATCTCTCTTTGATGATGACATGCAGCATCGCATTGATCAGCGCAATATTGCTGCCAAGTTTGAGTTGCAGATGGTTGTTTGCAAGTTTGGCAAGCCTGGTCACTCTGGGGTCTACTACCACCAGCTTAGCGCCCCGCAGGTGTGCTTGTATGATGTGGCCACCAAGAATAGTATGATTTTCGGTGGGGTCAGCGCCGAAAACCAGTATCAAATCAGCATCAAAAATATCTTTCGCACTATTGGTCATTGCGCCAGACCCAAGAGACTGCTTTAACCCTGCCACGGTTGGGCTGTGGCAAATACGTGCACAATGGTCAACGTTATTGGTTTTTAGTACGGCGCGGGCAAATTTTTGTGCCGCGTAGTTATCTTCATTGGTTGCTCTGGCGCTACTGATAATGCCGACGGCTTGCGGTCCTGATTGATCTATAATTTGATGCAGCTCATCGGCAATGGCTTCCAGAGCTTCCTGCCAGCTGATAGGGTAAAACTGTTTATTAATACGCTTGAGTGGCTGTGTTAAACGATCACCTGAGGTGATTGCGTAGGCTGTACTCCAGCCTTTGTCGCATAACTTGCCGCAGCTTATGGGATGCTTTTCCTGTGGTTCAACGCTGAGTAGCTGGCCTTCATTATCAAGCCGTAGGCTGATGCCACAACCAACACCACAAAATGGACAGATAGTATTAATGAGATCAGAAGACATGCCTCTACCTTTAAATACTCAGTACGAAAGACTAGTATATCACCTAAAGTAGTTAATTTTTTATCAGGGCTATGTTTGGTTGGCCTAAACTTTAATTTATTTTCAGGAGTTGACCATGTCTGAAATATTTGGTTCTGATGCTTTTTCGCCCAAAGAGATTGCTGAACGAGTAAATAATGTTGGTGTCGCTAAAGTTCAGCTGCCATTTCTATCTTTGTTAATGCTAGGTATCCTTGCCGGTGCATTTATTGGCCTGGGCGGGCTTTATTTTGTGCTGATAAAATCAGATGCCTCTCTGAGTTTTGCCACAAGCCAGCTGGTTGGAGGGTTGGTGTTTTCCTTAGGTTTAATCCTCGTTATTGTTGCCGGAGCGGAGCTTTTTACAGGCAATAATTTACTGGTGATGGCGTGGGCTGAAGGCAAGATATCCAGTCAGGATATATTGAAAAACTGGTTGATTGTATGTTGTGCTAATTTTATTGGTGCAGCAGGGTTGGCACTGCTCGTTTTTGTTTCAGGACATACTGAGATGAACAATGGCGCCATTGCTGAGCAATATATCAAAATTGCCACGGTAAAATGTACTATGCCATTTTGGACCGCTTTTTTTAAAGGGGTTTTGTGTAATATTCTGGTTTGCATGGCGGTATGGATGGCATTTGCTGGCAGAAGTGTAATGGATAAAACCATTGCCATTATTTTCCCTATTTCCGCTTTTGTAGCGGCGGGCTTTGAGCACTGCATTGCCAATATGTACATTATTCCACTGGCTATGTTAGAGAAAGCTTTTGGTACGAGCGGCCTGGCTGCTGAGATGGTTACCTGGGCAGGTTTTTTTGGTAATTTGGTCCCTGTTATTTTGGGTAATCTTGTGGGCGGAAGCTTACTGGTTGGGCTGGTTTACCATATTATCTACCGAAGAAATATTGTTACGACTTAGCTCTGAGCCCTGCCCTCAAAGGTATTCAGACACTCTCTGATGATTTGCTATTTTGCCGCTGACTGATAGCGCAGCTATGCTGTGCCTTTAGCTTTGTCAGGCATAGGCAAAAGAGGGAGGCCTGTTTCGAGTATCCGGAAGCTTTCCAGCATATGTTGATGGCTGCTTTGCTCTTCTCCCAAGTGTTTGAGTAGGCGCGCCAGCTCCGTATGGGCTGTTACACCGGGCTTCAGTTTGATACAGTTTTGTAGGTGTTCGCGAGCCTTACCCCATAGTTTGTTGAGCAAGCTGAGTCGCGCCAATGCCAGCATCAGGTCTGCACTTTGAGCATGTGTTTTTAGCCAGCCCTCCGCAGTTGCAAGCTGGCGTTGCGGATTTTTGCCGTTGGTCAGGCCATACTCGCTGATCAGCTGCTCGCTCCACTGCTGGTTAATGGCCTCTTTCAGGGGAGATTCTGCCCATTCTGGTTTGCCCAGCTCTTTCAGTAACCGAACATAGCAAAGAGTAATCTCTTCATGGCGCCTGGATTTTACCGGCACCTTGTCCCACACCGCTTTAAGTTGGGTTGTTCGTTCTGTTAACGACAGGGTGCTACCGTGTTCCCGTGCTGCTTGTGTCAGCAGTATCATGGCGACCTTATGTTCTAGCTTGTCAAGCTCGGCAGCGGGGGCTACCTTTAGCTTGCGCAGGGCTGGCATGAGACTGTTGAGCGCATCCCAATCTTCAAGATCAATATAAACTTGCTGAAGCAGTTTGTGCACCTGCTGGTGTTTGGCGTTGGTTTTACGCAGCTGCAACAAAGATGCAAGGGCCTGTTCGGGCTGACCCTGCTGGATTTTGATCTCGGCCTTGGCAATACCGATAGCAAGCCCATCACCGGGGGCCACCTCATAGGCTTTGTGTAAAAAAGCCTCGGTTGCCTGCTCATCCCCGTTTTCTGCAGCTGCTCGTGCGGCGGTCAGGTAATTGATCAGCGGAGTTTCAGATTTTTCAGCACCCTGGGATAGTTTTTTTTGTGCCGCCCCATAGTTGCCTTCCACATAATTGATAAGCCCACGGCTTGTTTTATTTGTAGATCGTCGATGTTGGTGGTTGCTAGACCAGCGTCGCATCAGGGTGCCGCTAGCTGCAAGTTTTGCGACCAGCCAAATAATAGCGTGTACAGTCAACACGGCTATCAGAAGTAGCGCCAGCCCTAGCCAGAGGCTAGTTTCAACGGTGGTGTTTTGATAAGAGATCAGTAGATAACCGGGATCCTGTATTATTTTTCCAGTGACCCAGGCGCTGGCGGCCAATACCAGTAAGATCAGAATAAAAAGTTTTTTCATGGCAGCTCACCTGAGATTTTCTCGGTGGCTGGGGTTGTCTGTTTTTCCGGTATTGACGCCCTGACTGTTCTGTCTGCTTGACTGCTCAGGTACTCCTTGAGTAATCTCATGGAACCGGAAATATCTGGCATCTGAGGTGCTACATTAATGCCCCTCAACTGTTCAAGTGCGCCAAGTAGTGCCTGAGAGGAGTTGTTTAGCTGAAAGTACTCTTTTATCCATAAGTCTGCCTTGGCAAGGCTTTGCTCGTAAAGCTCAGGTTTGTGCTGCAACAACGCAAGCTGTGCCTGCTCCAGCATTAACCTGAGGTTTTGCTGTATGTAGTAGTGCTGTTGGGGCGAGAGCAGTGGCTTAACCGGGGTGTCTCGGTGACTGATCTTCACCAGCCCCATCAGTTTGTCAGCCAGGGTATTGATGATTTCAGAGTATTCCTGCTCGTCCAGATTCAGATCGGCCATGGCGGGGGCCTCCTGGATGGTAGGTTGTAACAGGCTCATTTTTTCAATCTGTTCAGCGAGTGCAGCCAGGCGTAAAAAGTGCCCCTCTACATCGATCTCACCCAGGGCTTCCAATGCTGCAATCTCACTGGCCACAAGTGTACGCACACTGTAGAGCTGTACCTCATCAAGGTCGACCAGAATATCATCCGCAGAGCGCAGCAGTGCCAACGCACTTATCGTGGCTTGCTCTGTCATCAATCGCTGGTTGGCCAGTCGTAACAGATATTCAGCTTCAGCCAGCATCCAGCTCTGTCGGCTAACATGTGTGATTTCTCCAATCTGACGGCGAGCAGATGAGAGGCGTAAAGAGAGATCTTTGATCAGTTGTTGCTGATCAGCAACGCTCTCTTTCAGTTGGGTTATATTGTTCTGTACTGTTGAATTTTGAGACCTTACCTGCTCCAGGGTGAGCTGGGCTAGCTGCTCTGAAGCTGATTGTGCCTGTTTTTGTGCCAGCGGTCTGTACTGCTGAATATCCCAGTAAATATAACCGGCGCCCGAAGCTGCGCATAGTGCAATTAAGAGGGCAAACCAAGCAGTAGCGTAACCTGACCTGGGTGGTTTATTGTTGGCATTGCTAGCTGCCCGCCTGGAGCTACGGCCTGTTTTTGCTTTTTTGCTACCCTTCCCAGCTACAGTGTTCTTTGTGGTCGTTTTTTCCTGAGCAGTGGTAGTTTCTGCGTTATTGGGTTGATCCATCGTGACCGGCTTATTTAATATTGGGGGTTCCTGCCGAGTCGGTTCGCCTTCGGCATGGTGAGCCGAAGGTTTCGCGTTATTATCGTTTTCAGTTTTAGTAGCGCCACTGCCAGGTAGCTCTGTTTTATTTTCCTGATCGTTCTTTTGGGTCATGCTGGTCGCCAAGTAACTCTTGTGGAGGAGTGGGGCGTCTATGCTATTACATTTAGCGCCTGGATAACAGCTTGCCCGGAAGCTCCGCTGGCGGTATGAACCTTGCTGAAACCCTTTGCTCTGGCTGCTTTGGTGATACGGTCACTGGCGGTGATTAACCAGATTGATGCCATCTGTGGCCTGTAGTCGTGTAGTATTTCATAAAGGTTATCTAGTGACTCAATACTGGTCGCCAATATGCTGTCGGGGAAACCATCCTTAAAAAGTGTGGCAAGTTCTATGTTGCTATAGG
>CAYYRK010000010.1:0-4644 GCA_964473915.1 uncultured Pseudomonadales bacterium | reverse complement strand
CCAGTAGCGGTCTATCCATTCGAGGGCGATGCTAGCGGCATGGGTGCTGATGGCTATTACCGCATCGTATTGGTCCAGGTTTAGAATTTTATGGTTGTCTATTTCAGAGGCTGGGAGCGGCTTAATTTCGAGTGTGGGTAGTTGAAGAGTGGCAACCCCTTTTTGTTCAAGTAGCTGTGTTAGCCGGGCTGCTTGACTGGCTGGGCGGGTGACCAGGAGGCGGTGGCCACCGATGCTGGAATGGGTGCTGTTATTCATTGGCCCTGTAAACGGCATCAAGAATGCCCTGCGCGCCCTGTGCCAATAGTTTCTCGGCGACCTCCTCACCAATAGCTTGAGCTGCCTGTGGCGCTCCTCTCACTTCCGCTTTTAAAACTATGGGTTCATCGGGGCTTGCCACGATGCCTCGCAAATAGAGCTGCTGATCAGATTCAAGCACGGCAAAGCCTGCAATAGGTACCTGGCAGCCACCGTTGAGTCTGCGGTTCATGGCACGCTCTGCGGTCACACAGGTTGCAGTCTGCTCATGGTGTAGCGGTTGCAACAGGCGCTGCGTCTCCTGGTCTGCCATTCGACATTCGACACCTACCGCGCCCTGTCCTACCGCAGGCAGGCTTTGTTCAACCGGTAGTGATTGACGAATTCGGTCAGTCTTACCTAAACGCTTAAGACCCGCTGAGGCCAGAATAATAGCGTCAAAGCGCTGTTCGTCCAGGCGTTGCAGGCGGGTATTCACATTTCCCCGTAACATTTTAATCTGCAGGTCTGGTCGCACGGCCTGGATATGCCCCTGTCGCCGCAGGCTGGAGGTGCCCACGCAGGCACCCTCGGGCAGTGCGTTCAGGCTCTCAAACCGGTTAGAGACAAAGGCGTCTGTTGGATCTTCCCGCTCACAGATTATCGCCAGCCCCAGCCCTTCAGGGAACTCCATAGGTACATCTTTCATTGAATGCACCGCAATATCAGCTCTGTTTTCCAGCAGGGCTGTTTCTAACTCTTTTACGAACAGCCCCTTGCCGCCTACCTTGGCTAATGGCACATCGAGTATTATGTCGCCCCGAGTTTTCATGACCAGTAACTCAACCTTGAGCCCAGGGTGAATGCGTTCTAGTTCAGTTTGTACAAACCTTGCCTGCCACAGTGCAAGTTCACTTCCACGGGTGGCAATGCGCAACCGCCTTGATGCCATAATGCGCTCTATACCTGTCAGTTGTTTAATGAGGATCGCTATGGTGTTCTATTCAAAAGCGAATGTAAACCTCAAAACATTATCGGGATTTTAAGCCTGATAACCTGGTTTGTTGATTGTTAACTTGGTGGATAGATCTCAGTTTAACTGGCCCTCCAGTGCACGCTTTGCCTGGGCAAGATGGCGGCGACTCACGTCAAGAGGCTCGCTGAGATCCTTGAGTAAAATTTGCCCCTGTCCTGTGGGTGTGCGCTGGAGTCCCCTGATCCACTTTATAGCCACCAGGCAGTTGCGGTGAATACGTAGAAAACTTCGCGCAAGCTCTTTTTCAAGCTCCTTGAGCGATTCATCTACGATGATTTCCCGGCCCTGATAATGGGCTATCACACATTTTTGATTCGCCATAAAGTGGCTGATTTCAGTCAGTTCCAGTAGTTCAATCCCTCGGTGTGATCTGCTACAAAGATGTTTTCTGGGTGTTACTAATGCCGATAGCTTTTGCCACTGAAGCGTGCTGATTTTTTTTGCTCGTTCCAGTGTAGCCAATAACTGTTTCTGACGTACTGGTTTTAGCAAATAACCGATCGCATTGACCTCAAAGGCGCTGATGGCATACTCATCAAAAGCGGTGCAAAAAATAATTGCCGGTGATTGTGTGAGCCTTGTCAAATGCCGGGCGGTCTCCAGACCGTCCATATCGGGCATACGGATATCCAGCAGGATAATATCGGGCTGCAGCTGCTCTACCAATTGTAGTGCTTGTCGTCCGTTACAGGCTGTGCCGACCACAGTGAAGTCTTTTTCCATCTCAAGCATGCGCCGCAACCGATCCTGAGCGAGGGGTTCATCATCAGCCAGTAATACTTTTAACAATGCTCCCCCCCCCTAAATGGCAATGTCAGTTCAGTGACAAATTGTTGATCGTTACAATAGGATCGCAGGCGCGCCTCACCACCGTAGACTGCTTGTAACCGGGCCCGGATATTGTTGAGTGCCAGACTGTTACCCGCTGTCTGTCGTGTAACGCCCTCTTCTGGCGCGGGGTTTGTTATCTGTATCCGGATCTTGCCTTTCTCCTGTTTGATCTCGACGGTTACCAGGCCCCCATCTGCCCTTGGCTGAATGCCGTGATAGACGGCATTTTCCAATAGAGGTTGCAGCGTAAGGAGCGGTATATCCGCTTGTCGGCAGCGCTCATCTATCAGCCACTCCACCTTTAGTCTGCCTCCCAATCGTAACTGCTCTATTTCGATATAACGTTGGCCCAATTCAATTTCATGTTCCAGACTGACGGGTGCCTGGGCCTCGGTGAGACTGGCACGGAACAGATCAGAGAGGTTTTCCACCACGCGCTCAGCACTTTCTGGGTCAGAGCTAATCAGGCTGGCAATAATATTCATACTATTAAAGAGGAAATGGGGCCGTATTCTTGACTGCAGCGCCTGTATTCGAGCCTGCAGTTCTGCACGCTCCTTTTTCCTCAAACTATCCTGGAGGTACCAGTACCGTAGTGCCATTCCTGTGATAATCATGCTGACCAGGAGATTTTTTAATAGCCCTGGGGTGTCCACATAAAATTGTTTTATATTCCAGTCAGCACCGTCCAATACCCAGTCTGAGACCACGGTGGCCACCAGAGTGATCACCATCACTACCAGATAGCATTGTACAATGACAGACAGCAGTGATTGTTCGGCCAAACGCTGGCGCAGCAGGCATAGTAGCAGGGCGCTGAGCAGCACTATCCACTGAACAAAAAGAGAAGCCAGAGCCAGATCATGCCAGGAAAACCCCCTGACTCCAGTAGCTGCAAGCACCATTGCCAATACCGATAGCTCGGTGATAAGAATCAGTGCTAATACTGCATTAGCCTGACACAGGTTAGGGAGAAAAAAATCCTGATTTTGATTGGTTTGAGCCATTATTTGAAAACACTATATTGCTGACATTTTTCTACATGATACCTGGGGCAGTGCTATAATCTGCCGCACTTTGAGGTCTGTGGCGTCTTCCGCGAGGCCGTTTAATAACTAATACTATAGATCAGATTCAGGCAAACCGATATGAGCAACACCCAAGAGGAACAGCAGGCCAAACCCTGGGGCGGACGTTTCAGTGAGGCAACAGACGCATTTGTAGAGGAGTTTACCGCATCCGTCGGCTTTGATTGCAGGCTTTATTCTAGTGATATAGAGGGTTCGGTTGCCCACGCACAAATGCTGACAAAGGTTGGCGTGCTAACGGAGAGTGAGTGCGAAAAAATAGTGACGGGGCTGGCGCAGGTTCGGGAAGAAATAGAAACCGGAAAATTCAACTGGTCCGTTTCTCTTGAAGATGTGCATATGAATATTGAATCTCGGCTTACCCAAATTATTGGTGATGCGGGCAAAAAACTTCATACTGGCCGCTCACGGAATGACCAGGTCGCTACTGATATACGCCTGTATCTACGTGATGAAATTGATCAGATCAGTGCTGAAATAAGACGCCTGCAAACGGGGCTGCTGGACGCTGCAGAGCGTGAAGCTGCGACCATAATGCCGGGCTTTACCCACCTGCAAACAGCTCAGCCGGTTACCTTTGGTCATCACCTGATGGCCTGGTTTGAAATGTTGCAGCGTGATTATGAGCGTCTTCAGGATTGTCGGACCCGGGTTAATCGACTTCCGCTTGGTGCTGCGGCACTGGCCGGAACCACTTTCCCGATAGATCGTAACTACACTGCGGAGCTGCTCAACTTCGATGCCCCTACCGCTAATTCGTTGGACTCGGTCAGTGATCGGGATTTCGCTATCGAATTTTGTGCGGCGGGCAGCCTGATCATGACCCATCTGTCCCGTTTCTCTGAAGAGTTGGTGCTCTGGGCCTCGGCGCAATTTAATTTTATTGATCTGCCCGATCGGTTCTGCACCGGGTCATCCATCATGCCGCAAAAGAAAAACCCCGATGTGCCGGAACTGGTGCGCGGAAAATCAGGGCGAGTTACGGGAAATCTTGTGAGCCTTCTCACCCTGATGAAGGGCCAGCCGTTAGCCTATAACAAGGATAATCAGGAAGACAAAGAGCCGCTATTTGATACGGTAGATACCCTCAAGGGGTCTTTGCGGGCCTATGCAGATATGGTGCCCGCGATTGTCGCAAAAAAAGAGTCCATGCGTGAAGCGGCCATGCGTGGCTATGCTACCGCCACAGATCTGGCAGACTACCTGGTTCGAAAGGGTGCCCCTTTCCGAGATGCCCACGAAGTTGTAGGTAAAGCGGTAGCCTACGCCATTGATAAAGGCTGTGATCTGTCTGAGCTCAAGATTAACGAGCTGAGTCAATTTTCAGCCGAGATAACAGCGGATGTGTTTGATGTGCTGACCCTGGAAGGGTCCGTTAATGCCCGCAATCATCTGGGTGGTACTGCACCTGAACAGGTCAAAAAGGCCGTTGCGATTGCGCGACAAAATATT
>CAYYRK010000009.1:0-31810 GCA_964473915.1 uncultured Pseudomonadales bacterium | reverse complement strand
ACCGAGTGGAGTTACGTACTGTTTCATTGAGGCTCCCCTGGGTCTCCCCCACGCCGCCAATAATGAGAAAATGTGCATAATTAATCTTCAGGCGATAACAGCTCTCAGACACTGCGTAAACGTGCTCTACATTGAATGGTTTTCCATAGGCTTCTAATGTCGAGTTAGCCAACGATTCTGTACCAAACTCGATATGGCTTAGTCCAGCGGCCTGGTAGTGTTGCAGCTGCTCCCGAGTGAGGTTGAAAGGTGAAAAGTAGGCACCCCACTTAATGGGTAACGCAGCCTTGATCAGTGCCTCAGCCAGCTCGCTGTTATAGTTGGGGTCGATATTGAATACAGAATCGGTAAAAAACACATAGTCAATATTATGTTCAGTATAGGCTTGTTGCAGAGTGTCGACGATTTGATCTGGCTGGAGGGTCCTGACTTTTTTTCCGTCAATCAACGGGTAGGTGCAATAAATACAGCTGTATGGGCACCCCCTCTTGGTTTGGATGTTTAGCATCCCACTGGCATTCCAGTAAAATGGTAGCAGATTCTGCTCAAAACTTAATTTTGGCTGGCTGATATATTGTATTTTAGCTGGCTCAGCTTCTTGCGGTTTGTGTCGATAAATAACTCCGGGAATGCCATCGATTGTTTCGCCAGCAGACATCGCTTGTAGAAAGCGAGTTAAGGCCAATTCACCTTCACCGGCAATGCCAAAATCAATCTCAAACTTTTCCAATAACTGTTTTGGATAGATAGAAAAACCTGCGCCGCCCAATATGATCGGAGTTGTGCTGCTGGCTTTTATTTGCCTAATCAGTTTCGTATATCCGTCGACAAAACATTGTTGGTTGATTGAGTCGACATCATCAATATTTCTTAGAGACAGTCCAATAAGATCCGGCTGAATATCATTGATTGTGTTGATCTCAAATTGAGGTTGATTGACATCAAGTAAGGTCACTTTTAACCAGGGTAGTTTTTCCCGTAGGTAGCTGGCGAGATAACTGACCCCCAGAGGATAAACAGGATAAGGCTTTTTCCATTGGTTGGCAGAGATTAATACCAAGTGAAATGTAGGATCATCAATCATGGGGATTCAACGGAGAACCCACAGCAAGGAGTAGAGGGTAAAAATGTGCCACGATGATATTTGAGGTGTTTTGTCAAATCAGGCCGGGACCGGATAATATGAATGTTGAATCTATTTTGGTAAAAAATCACTGTGGACGTGAATAGGCAGGCAGGGCAGATGAGTAGGTTGAGGTGTGGCGGATATTGAGTCCGCCAACCTTTAAACAACATCTATATTGTGGGCTATTTTGCCAGTTTAACAACGTCGCCTGTAAAGGTAACGCCTGCGATAACATTGCCTGCGCCGCACTCATATTCCTTGGAACTGCTCATATCATTTTTGTAGTAGTAACTGTGGATGTTGATAACAGCATTGCCGCCCATATTACGGATACGATCCTGGAAGCTGAGCATAGCGGATAGAAATGCCCAGTTGCAGGCCTTTTCATCACTTTTACCGAAAGCATTGGTTTTTTTGTTTGACATGAAATTGCCGAGTTTCTTGATAACCCTGGGGTGTTTTTGGTTGCCAAAATAGAAGCTGATGTTTTTATCCAGTTTTTCTTGCGCGGCGGGGGTATTCATTGCTTCCTGGATGGAGAGCATTTGATGAGTATCCCGCGCATAAGCACCTGAGATTAGCATTAATGCAGCGAGAAAAAGCGATATTTGTGTTTTCATTGAGCTTCCTTTATAGGTTATAAGTCCATGTATTACTAGATTGAATTTACGACATAAATTGAGTGCCAAACGAGGGGATTATATAGCCATATTATCTGTTTTTGCCAACAAAATTTACCTCGGTTGCCCATCAACTATTATTATCAATTTGTCGTTCGGTTGATGTTGGTCTTGATCGGGGTGGTTGAAGTTATTTAAGCTACGTTACCTGCTGTCTTCCATAATCCTAGAATCCCTTAGTTGGACAGACTAGCGTGTGCGTTTGTGGCGGTACAGGGCAAGGCACAATGACGCGGAATAGTTATTCTATTCCAAGGAATCGCAATGCTGCACTTGTGCCACCACAAGCGTGCAATCTGCCCTGTAGCGTGGCTCACCCAGCGGATGAAGAGATAGATTGAAGCTAATTACATTTATATCAACAAGTTACTGTTAGAATGGAGTGGTCAACTGAGGAGTCTAGGATAATCTTACAACTGCTCGGTTATGTAGATTTTCTGGGTGATTGTGTGCCGGGAGCAGATGGGATAGTATTTCATCCCTTAATTAATAAGAGATGGGTGGCTCCTGGTAATCATTTTTGTAAAGAGATGATGAGAACGTGTGCTCATATTGGTTCTAGATGAAAAAAGATCAATCTGGCAATACTAACGCTTATATCTCTTTGACCAATGTCAGGCACTGCTATCGAAGAGATTCCCTGCGTATTGGCATGGGGCTTGAGGGCCAGAATCAGGTTCTTAACGATGTTTCCCTGGACATTTCACAGGGTTCCCTGTTCGGTTTGCTCGGCCCCAATGGGGCAGGAAAGACAACATTGATTTCGCTGCTCACAGGCGTGATTCCTCTTCAGAAGGGACGTGTTTCCATCGCTGGCTATCAAGTTCCCGTAGACAGAGATGAAATAAAAAAAATCAGTTCGCTTGTGCCACAGGAATACTCATTTTATCCCAGCCTGAGTGGGCGTGAAAACCTGTTATTTTTTGGTCAGCTTTATGGTCTTTCCGGAAATTTGCTGCAAGAGCGCATTGACTACTGTGTGGAAGTTTGTGGCCTGCAACAGATGTTTGAAAGACGGGCTCAGCACTATTCTGGTGGGGTGAAACGACGCTTAAATCTGGCAATAGGCTTGCTGAATAAACCGAGTATTCTCTATCTGGATGAGCCGACGGTGGGTATTGATGCCCAGTCTCGTCATTTTATTCTTAACGCCATCAAATCACTTCAGACTCAGGGGATGACCATTATTTATACGTCTCACTATATGGAGGAGGTGCAGGCGATATGTGATGACATCGCCGTAATTGACCACGGCAGGGTATTGGTACAAACAAGTTTGACCGAGTTGTTGAAGGGCGAGGCCAGTAAAAAGCTGGTTGTTGAGTTGTGTCAGCCGTTGAGCGATAAACAGGAGAGGGTGCTATCAAGCTTCACTACCTTGTTGGTGACGGGACAGAAAATAACGATGGATATCGAGGCAGAAAATAACGATATATACCATTTTCTATCGGTTCTACAGGAGATGCAGGTGGGTATTGACCGGATGTACTATGGAGCACGCCCCCTTGAAGAGGTCTACCTGTCAATGACTGAGCTAAGCTTGCGTGATTGAGGTGGGTAAACTAAGGGCCATTATTAATAAAGAACTGCTGCTGTTGAGCCGTGATATTCATGGGCTATTATTGCTGTTTGTAATGCCGATTGTTTTTATTTTAATTATGTCTTTAGCCATGCAGCAGGATTTTGCCAGCCGAGCCGGGGTGAAAATTGAGGTGCTGGTCAATGATCTGGCGAGCGATGAGGCCTCTCGTCGGCTGCTGGAGCTAATTGCTGAAAAAGATGTCTTTACCCTGGTTTCAGATAAGGCTCTTCAATCACCAGATTTTTTAGAACTTATTCAAAATGATCGCTATGCCTTGCTTCTGGAGGTGAATCCTCACCTTTCTGATGAACTCAATCAGCACGCAGAGAATAGCTTGGGAGATCTGCTTACCATTACCGTAGCACCTGCAACTAAGCGGCAAAATGAGATGATATTTCAGTCCATTGTTCGAGAGGTCCTGTCCAGATTACGCCTTGAGTATGGGCTGAAAAAACTGCAGCAAAGCATGCCTGAAGATGTTTTAGCAAAGATGGATGTTCTTCTTAATGGGTCTAATGGAATTGGTGTTGTTTATAGCTATCAAGATAAGGAGGGGCATCTGAGTGATAAGCAAAGGCAAGCGCCCTCATCGGTGCAGCAAAGTGTGCCAGCTTGGCTTGTGTTTTCCCTGTTTTTTGTGGTCGTACCTCTGTCCAATACACTGATCAATGAGCGTCAGCTGGGGACCATGAATCGTTTGCGTACCATTGATGTTAGACCCTGGCAGTTAATCGCTGGCAAGCTTGTCCCTTATTTTGTTGTCAACCAGTTACAGGTGATTCTGATGTTGCTGGTGGGCATCTATCTGGTTCCTTGGTTTGGGGGCGATCAGCTAACGCTGGGAGA
The DNA here is from genome assembly GCA_964473915.1 of uncultured Pseudomonadales bacterium. GTDB lineage: Bacteria > Pseudomonadota > Gammaproteobacteria > Pseudomonadales > IMCC2047 > CAYYRK01. The sequence goes on along the minus strand of CAYYRK010000009.1, from coordinate 27,576 downwards.
GTCTCTGCCGGGTCTGGTTTGTATCTCCGTGGCTGTGAGCTGTGCGGCACTGGGTTATGCCATACTGATCGCTGTGCTGGCACGCACTACAGAGCAGGCTACCACCCTAGGAGGAACCAGTAATATTATTCTTGCCGCCATCGGTGGAATAATGGTGCCTAAATTTATGATGCCAGAGGCTATGCAACAATTTTCGGCAGTATCTCCTATGTCATGGGGGCTAGAGGGTTTTCTCGATATTTTTTTACGATCGGGTGGCGTTATAGAGGTTTTTCAGGAGGTTATGGCGCTGCTGGGGTTTGGCTTTGCCTGTTTGCTGCTAGCGCTTGTGTTATTTACATATAAAACTGATTAGAGAGTTTAATGATTGACATGGATTATAATACGTTAAAGCAGGCGCTAAAAAAACTGGTGATCGAGGAGTGCGATAAGGATATCGAGGTGAGTGATATCACCGATGATGAACTGCTATTCGGTGGCCCCCTAGATCTGGATTCTCTTGATGCTCTTCAAATTTGTATGGCTGTAAAGAGTCATTATGGTGTGCGGATTGAGGGTGGGCCAAAAGCTCGAGCTTCCCTGCAATCAATTAATTGTCTTGCTGAGACAATCATTGCTGAATCACCTCTGTCTGGGGGTGCTGTAACGGAAGCATCTGTTGAGGCAGCCCCAGGTTCAAAAGTCCCAACAGCTAGACTGGGGTAGCTATGTCCCTCAGACCCTGCGTTATCGGTGCGGGCATCGCTACCTGTCTTGGGGGTGATGTGGAGGAAAACCTCTATGCTTTGAAACAATCGCCAAAACAGGCTGCTATTATCGAACATCATTCCCTGACTGATGCCGAGAGGCTGCCCTATCATCTGCTAAAAGGTGCCGAGCTCGATCACGCAGATAAGCGCCTGTACCAGCAAATTGACCAAGTTGTATCGCAGGCCTTGGGCGAAGCGCAGCTGAATGATGAGCAGCGCAGCAAAATGGCACTTTTTGTGGGTTCTTCCTCCCATGATATTTCAGTTTCTGAACAGTTGTACAAGCAGGAGTTGATCTCTTCAAAAGAGCCACTTGCTCTTAGGCTAAGTTCTTTCGGTAATATTGCCGGTTATGTCCGCAAGCGCTTTTCCATTAAAGGTGAGGACTTTAGTATTAATACTGCCTGCACCTCTAGTGCCAACGCCTTGCTGTATGCTTCATCAATGCTCAGAACAGGTCAAGTTGATTATGTTCTGGTCTTGGCCGTGGAGTTATTCAATGATACGACCGCCCTTGGTTTTAATAATCTGGAATTGTTGACTCACACGCAGATGACGCCTTTTGATAAAGCGCGTGATGGGATAGTGCTTGGTGAGGCCTGTGGGGCTCTTGTCCTCACAAGAAAAGAGCCAGAAGCAAAGGAGTTTGTCGTTTTAGGTGGAGCTAACCTCTGCGACACTCACAGTATCTCTTCAGCAAACCCTGATGGTTCAAGTATTGCGATGGTAATACGCCGTGCGCTTGATAATGCCGGGGTTACACCGGGGCAAATAAGGGCGATAAAAGCTCATGGGACCGCAAGCCTGCGTGGTGATGAAGCTGAAGCAGCAGGTGTGCTACAGGTTTTTCAGGACCTGCCCGATGTCTGTGCAATAAAGCCTTATATTGGACATACGCTAGGTGCCTGTGGTCTGGTCGAAATGATCCTGTTTTACCAAACAATTTTGGCGGGGTTTATTATCGCTACACCGGGAATAGCATCGGACGAAAAGGAGCTTGGACTTAAGCTAACCCAACGGCATGAATCAGTGGGGTCGGGTATCTTTTTATTAAATTATTTTGGCTTTGGCGGCAATAACTGCTCGCTGGTCATCGCCAATGGTGAGCAATAACAGGCTGTTATCATGAAAATTTATTCCACTGGAATGTATTATGAGCCTGTTATAGATAGATTGCCTGAACTTAAGCCATTACTAAAGGCCGTAACGGGGCAGAATTTTCGTAGAATTGATCGTTTTATTCAGTTGGCCCTGATTGGTGTTAGCCGCTGTAGCGGTGAGGTGTCGTTGCCCATTGAAACGGCTATCTATTTGACTTCAGGGCAGGGAGACCTTGAGGTAATGATTGATGTTCTGGAACAGATGTTGAGGGATGGTAAGTCGCCAAAGCCCCTTAGCTTCATCAATACGGTCAGTAATTCAGCCTGTTATCATTTGGCGAAATATCTTCACTTAAAGTCTAGAAACTGTTTTGTCGCCAGCCACTGTTTTTCTTTTGAAAGAGCCTTGCGTCTGGCGATGGTTGACTTTTTGCAGGGGAACTTAACATCGGCACTGGTCGGTAGTGTGGATATTTGTGTTTTACCCCTTGCTCAACATCGTCAGCGTATAGCGGTAAGTCCTGACACGCCGGTTGCTGAAGCCTGTCATTGGTTGCTGTTGGGTGATGATGATTGTCTGGGGGAACCGATGGGTGAGGTTGAAGGTGTTGAACATTTTGGTTCTAAAGAAGCATTACTTGTCTGGTTGGCTGCTCTTGACGTGGATAATAGCTGGAGTATTGCTGGTGGGCATATTTTACCAGAGGAAGAGTTGGTTTTTTATCAGGAATTGACCCTGGTAGGTCAGCAATTTCAGTATCGGAAAAATCTTGCTTATTATGATACTCAAACGGCCTCGGCTTTTAGTCAATATCTCGAACACGGCCGAGAGGGCACTCTGCTCCATATCGAAACTGATGGTGAAGGGCGTTATTGCACTTTTTTGTTAAAAGTTTTTTAGGGTTTTCCAGGCAATGGTCTCTTTGTCTGCGCAGTTATTAAGGTGGTCGGCAAGTTGTATTGTGTCCATAGGTTTTCTTCCCTTGCACATTTTGCTGGCTTGCAGGGCAAACATCCGCCATTCATCTCCCGCCTCTGTCATTTGACTAGAGGCATCGCGGAGCTGGTTGTTATTGAGTAACTCACCAGCTTCCTGCAAAAATGATCCGTATATAAAGCGAAATCCGGCACCGCCTGTACCAATTTCCTCCTGCATTCTGACAATATGGGATAGGTAAAGAGGGAGGCGGGCGCTATTTTTTTTCTCGGTTTTAATGATATTTTTTCCAAGATAACGAATTCCTCGAATACCGATAATAGGCAGCGGCGCGTTCATCATTGAACGATAATTGGCGCGTACGGCTGATCTGATAGCGGCGTCATAATCAATCGTATCTGGTAGCTGCTCCGGGTAGTACATCAACCCTTTGGCTGCTAGGGCACCCTTAGCAAAACGGGCTTTTTGCAGCGCGTTTTCTTCACAGCGAGTGACCGTCTCGAATACCGGATCGCTGATAAGATATTCGTTATCAATTTTGTCGTAGGCTATCAGGTTGTGGGCATTAAAGTGAAAGCGCATATCTTTCGGGAAATAGGGGAGCCAGAACACGGAGGTCTGTAATCCAACCACTTTACCCTGCTGGAGCATCTTGTCCAGCTCTGCCATCCCTTTTTTCTGGTTGCGAAAGGTCTGGTAAACCATTTTGATGCCCAGACGCTTCTGGATACCCTTGATGATGCTACGAGGCGGCATTCTATAGGCGATTAACGGCATCCCGGAAAGTTTGATCAGTGGAATGTAGGCAAAAGCCAGGGCTCCGGCCAAGCCGAAAGCCATGGGTTCAGACAGGCTGAGGCCGTAGTGGGATAACATTCCGGAGATGACGCCGCTCTCACAGTGTGCAGATTGTCGGTGCTGGTAGTCGTTGCTCATGGTGATTCCGGAAGTGTTTTCAGGGTCGCAATAGAAAGGCCCAATGCCTCGGCGTAGCGTTGCATCGCCTTATCGTTGAGATGGAAAAATGCTGCTGGCTTAAAGTGTTTTTTTATTCGCCATTGAAAAAATCCAGTAGTTTGAGCCAATATGGCTAGATCCATCCGTTGCTCATACATGTAATATTCAAGGGGTGATGTTGTGCCGGATTTTGCTCGTTGCCAGGCATCAGTGCGGTTACGATTGATCTCCTCTATGGCCGAGAAAGTGGCAAACTCTTCCACCTCCCAACCGTTGGATTTTACACTACTGTATTTACCCTTCTCATCGGTAGCATATAACAGTTTGCATTGTCCGCCGTAGGTATGGCTTTTATCCTGGGGAACCTGCTCTTTTTTCATTTACACAGCTGTCATTAACATAAATGATGATGAGAAACGACCACTTTCAGGAACGTAGCATAGGATTTTTTGCCCCTTTTTTAAGTGGTCTGAGTGATAGAGTTCATCAAGCATAATGAAAATTGAGGCCGCTCCGGTATTTCCCTTGCTGCATAGGTTTGTAAACCAGCGTTGTTGGGGGATATCAATGCCTGCCTGTTTTATCCCTTCATGGACCTTGTCACGGAAAAAATTTGAGGAAAAATGGGGGAGAAAGAGGTCAATATCATCAGCATGTAACTGATGCCTTTCAATCAATTTGCGGAGTGGTCGCACTACGCTGTAATGAATAATATTATCATTGAGTAATTTTACATCCTGTTTTACGGACATGATAGATAGTTGCTGCTGCTCATCCTGGTTGAAGCTAGCCCAGCCCCTCAGCCTGCCGTCATCCTCTTTTACGGCCCCCGCATACATGCAGGTATCTATCTCTCCTGCATAGGAAAAAATATCGATCCAATCAATACGTAGAGAGAGCTGGTTCTTTCTCGGTTTTCGCTCCAGTAAAACAGCCCCGGCGCCATCAGATAACATCCAGCGTAGGAAATCCTTATCAAAGGCCAGCTCTGGGTGTTTATGGTATTCGTTGTCATTAAACTCGCTTTCTCCGGAAAAATTGCGGGCAGTCATTATGGCTGAGGGCAGGTCTGAACCTGTAGCAATGGCGTTTTGGTGGCTGCCGGAAAGCAGGGCCATGTAGGCGTATTTTAATGAGCTTATTCCGCTGAGGCATATGCCGGAGGTGGCAATAACCTCGCAACAGGGGATATTTAATTCACCGTGCACCATGACAGCATGGCTGGGCATTAACTGATCAGGTAATGAGGTGCCACAGGCCAGACAGTCAAGGTTATTCAGGTCAAAATTATCATCCTGTAATTTGGTTATTGCGTTGGCTGTAATTTGAGCGTTGGTAAAGTTGTGTTTAAGTGTCTGAGGATCTATGGCGTAGTGCCGTTGTTTTATGCCATTACTACGCAAGATGGTGCGTCTGGCGCGGGAGGGCCTGGGGCCGACTTGTCCGAGTAGCTTCTCCATGTCATCATTTTCAACAGGAGCGTTGGGTAAAAAAGCCGCAATATTGGTGATGTACACAGCATTATCACTCATAAAAATTGTTCCATACGATGTGTTGATTCTCCTGATGGGGCTGCATAATAATTACGTTGGCGACGGCTATGTTGCTTTGTCAGTGGTCGCAATAATATCTTTAGGATAGCGGTGATCGGTACCACGGTCACTATTAAGGCGATTAAAAAAACAATATAAAAAGCTAGCGCAACCTGCCTGGCACGAGAGGATGGTCGGCCAATACTTCGTAGTAATTTTCCCCAGATACGAAAGCTGCGATGGGCAATTTTTTCTGAGGCGATTAGGTGCTCATTGATTGTGACGGCCTGGAGGCCTTCAAGCATAGGGCTGAAGTCGTCCTTTTCACGTTTGGGTAGTTCAGCAGCAATGGCCTTGCCAAAGCGAGAGGCTGTTTGTATGTCACCTTTAGCGATGCCAGCCGGGGGGATCAGGCCTGCCAGAAAGGGGCCTCTATTGCCTGTCAGAACCCATAGGGGGGTTGAAATAAAGGTTGCCGCGCTGTGAGCATTATCAATAAGAACAACATTATCTATAAGGTGAGCATTGAGCCGTTTTAATTGATATTTTACTTTTTCCTGGGCGGTGAGCCACATGTTACGGCAGCCAATCAGGGTGATAACAGGTTTGCCATTTAGTAAACGGTGAGCGTCATCACTTTGTAAGAAAGCTGTCGTTGGCAGTGAGGGAGAGAGAAACCACACCTGGTAAGTCAGAATGATCAGGTCAAAATCTTCGCTCTTTTCCATTTCCAGGGGCTGCAGTGGTTCAGCGTCTTCGTAGACTGTTTCAGGAAAAGTATTAAAGAACTGCATGAATGGCCAGGGAAAGGGGAAGGGCGATTGAGGCTGGAGTTCTTTTATTATGAGCTCAATTTCTGAGGCCTGTTGTAGTGGGCCGATAACAGAATTAACAACCTCCTTCAGTTGTCCGGATTGAGAAAAATAGAGAACGAGAATTTTTTTCATTGTCAGTTGCTGTCCATTTTTTGTTATTTCAAACCCAGCATATTTTCTCGGTTGCAATGCTATGCAACAGCGGGTTTTACAGATATTTCAATTGAGAAAGATAGATCTGTCAGGGTTGATCTAGAGGTTTCAAGTAGAGGTTACCTTCCACAAAGATCTGTTCATTGTGTGTGCAGTGAAAGCGCAACGTATTGTTTTTCTCTGCTGAGAATTGAACATTAAAGCAATCTCCAGGCAATAATGGGCGAATAAACTTCAGCTTTTTTATGCCTGTTACGACCCGTGCAGGTTTTTGCATGGCAATTTCGCTAAATATCAGATTCAGCAAAACTACACCAGGAGCCATGGGGTTGTCGGGGAAGTGGCCAGGCAAAGACGGGTGTTCTTTATGTATACACAGAGGGTGAGGCATGGTTTCCATATTTGACAGTCGGATGCTTGGCAGCATTATATTGCCTCGCCCCTAATCAGTAAATGCTTTACAATTTAATCAGCATTGCAGTGATTTTAGCTGGGTTAGCTAAAGCAGGGCTGCGGAGCGGAAATTTGATGTTGTATGGTCTGGAGATATATCCACGTTTATGCTGTCAGAATAATGATCAAGTTAATATGAAAATTAATACCCCCATCGAAAAGCAGAAGCTGCGAGCATATTTGCCCCACAGCGGTGACATGTGTTTATTGGATTCTGTTGAGGCTTGGGATGACTTCACACTGCTCTGTTTTGCTACAAGTCATTGCGATAAAGATAATCCGTTGCGCCATAACGATCAGTTGCCGATATGTGCGGGAATTGAATATGCGGCCCAGGCCATGGCTATTCATGGGACACTGCGAGCTAATCCCACGGGCCTGGGTGCGTGGATTCCCCCCCAAATGGGGTGTTTGGCGACTTTGACTCAGGTTCATTGGAAGGTTCAGCGTTTAGATGTATACGAGGAGCATCTTTCCGTCAGGGTAGAGCGGTTATTGGCTGTTGACCGTGGGTTTAGTTACCAGTTTCAGGTCGACTGTGGTCAAGAGAGGCTAATGGATGGTAGGGCGCTGATTGCTCTGCAGGTGGCATAGGGCATGGAGTCTGATTGCATTCCAGGGGTTGATAAACTAAAATACACCGTTTTGTGAAATAGGGACGAGGCGCTAAAACCCCCGCTGCCATTCTGTTCTAGAAAACTCTAGATAATGTCCCATTCCCTCTGCGGTCTGGGCTGATTTAGAGGTGAAATTACCAAATATTTAATAGTAACTGTTGGTGTGGGTTTACGCTCATCTATAATATGAATGCAGTAGAATTTTCACTTCTCAGTTGGGCAGCCTGGGCTCCGGGTGTCGAGCAGCCTGAGCATTGGCGAGAGTGGTCGCGCGGAAGCCGGCAGATTGAGCCCGGTGAACAATCACCGCCCCTAAAACAGATCCCGGCCATGTTGCGTCGCCGCTTAAGTCGCTTAAGTAAAATGGCGTTGCAAACGGTATATGAGTGTGTGGGCGAAAATCATTCATACAGAACCGTGTTTAGCTCTCCTCACGGCGAGATTCATCGGACCAAAAAGTTACTGGATGAAATTGTCTCTGCAGAGCCGGTGTCACCGATGGGTTTTAGCCTCTCTGTCCATAATACCGCATCGGGGTTGTATTCTATTGCCAGTGGCAACAAAGCTGCATCAACAGCAGTTGCTGCTGGCGTCGATAGCCTTGAAGCGGCGGTAATTGATGCTGTGGCTTTACTTCACAGAGACAGTTCTGGCCCCGTGTTGGTGGTGTTGGCTGATGAGCCTTTACCGGAGTTTTATCGACCATTTGATCGGGGGCAGGCCAGAGGTTTCGCTTTGGCTTTGCTGCTGGGGCCATCGGGTAGTGCTCCCATCAAATTGGCACTAGGGTTCACGGAGCACAATGAAGCCTCAGTTCCTGATGATGAACAGCATGGCCTACAGTTGTTACGATTTTTATGTGCTGATGACACAAGTTTGACTTGTAAGGGTAGCCGCCTATCCTGGTTATGGAAAAAGAGCCATGAGGGCATTTAATTATTGCTGGCGAGTATTGGCCACAGGATACTGCTTTGCTAATTTTGGTTTGGGTGGCTTGCTGTTGGCGGTGACTATTTTGCCGTTGGTTCGTCTGCTTCCTGGCAGCGCGGATCAAAAAAATAGACGAGCGCGGCGTGTGGTTCATTACACCTTTCGTTTTTTTATATGGCAGATGTGCCTGCTGGGGGTAATGGAAATAGAGATAAAGGATGCTCGGCGATTACTTAAGGCAGATGGTTGCCTGGTAATTGCTAACCACCCTTCATTAATTGACGTAGTGCTATTGATCTCTTTGCTACCCAATGCCAGCTGTATTGTTAAGCAAGATCTGTGGAAAAATCCTTTTTTAATGTGGGTTGTGGCCGCTACGGGGTATGTTAGTAATGTTGGACCCGAGCTCTTGCTAAAGGCTTGCGGTGAGGCGTTAACCAGTGGTAGTTCATTGATCATTTTTCCTGAGGGCACTCGTACGACGGCAGGAAAGCCGCTAGAATTTTACCGTGGAGCAGCTAATATAGCTGTTCGCTGTGCTACTGATATTGTGCCTGTTACTATTGAGTGTGCGCCTCCCACCCTCAGAAAGGGGGAGCGTTGGTACCAGGTACCTCCAAGCAAGGGGTGTTTTACCTTGTCGGTAAAGCCTGTGATCGATGTGGCTAAGTTAATTCAGGGTATACATGAGCCAGCCCTGGCGACAAGAAAATTGAATGATTACCTTCAAGATTATTATAAGGGTGTATTAAATTATGGCTGATTTAGCCCAAGAGTTAAAAGAGCTGATTATCGATTGTCTTGATCTTGAGGATATTTCTCCAGACGATATTGATGATGATGAGGCGTTGTTTTTAGATGGTTTAGGGCTCGATTCAATTGATGCTTTGGAATTGGGTTTGAATATTAAGAAAAAATACAACGTAAAGCTCGATGCGAACTCCAGTGATACCAAGGAACACTTTGCCTCGGTTAGTTCACTGAAGGCATTTATTGAAATGAATAATAATGGGTAAGGTGTAAATAGATGTCTAAAGAGAACATTCTTGATGAATTAACAAAGATTCTTGTTGAAACATTTGAAATTGAAGGAAGCGAGATAACCTTGTCTTCAAACCTGTATGAGGATCTTGATCTGGACAGTATTGATGCCATTGATCTGGTAGTGAAGGTGCAGGAAGTAAAGGGGTTGAGAATTAAACCAGAGGAGTTTAAAAGTGCCCGAACGGTTGAAGATGTTGTAAATATTATTGATGGGCTTGAAAGAGGCTGATATGACGGCTCTGTTTAGAGGTGTCGTGGTTTTATTAACCGTGTCGTACCCTTTGGCAGTTTATTTTGGTTTGCAGTATTTTGAACCCAAAATCATTGGGTTAGTGATCGCTCTTCTGTTCATTTTACGAATGTTCGTTTTGCGGAACAAACTGGGTGCCCTGTCTCGTCGCCAACTATATCCGGTCTTTATCTTAGGCTTTGCCTGCGCAATGATTGCAGGTGTTCTGAATGAGCAATCATATCTGAAATTAATCCCTGTTTTAATCAATATGGCTTTCTTGGTATGTTTTGCCTATACACTGAAGTGGCCGCCTTCAATGGTTGAACGAATTGCCAGAATGACTGAACCTGACCTGCCTCAGGCTGCCATTGCCTACACACGGACAGTAACGATAGTCTGGTGCCTGTTTTTTATTGTCAATGGTTCAGCTGCCCTCTATACCGCTCTATTTTCAAGCCTTGAAATATGGACACTGTACAACGGGTTGATCTCATATCTGTTGATGGGATTATTATTTGCAGTGGAATACTTAGTTCGTGAACAAGTTAAAAAAACATAGTGATGCGTAGCATATTTACCCCCCTGTCAGAGTTAATGACCTGCCAGCGAGCAGATGATCTACTCGTTGCAATATCGGGTGAAGAGAAGATCTATTGGGGGGCGTTTCGTGATGCCGTCTCTGTATTGGCCAGACAACTTCAGGTGTGTGGCCAACAGCGCTGGTTGCTTTGTGATCAGAACTCCTACTGTTTTGCCGTGGGTTTTATGGCGTTGCTACATGCAGGCAAGACAGTAGTGCTGCCTCCTAATACACAGCCTGGAACATTGCAGGAGCTGGTAAATACCGTTGGAGGTATTGTTGGAGATATTTCTGAAGACTGCGTTGATATCCCGGTTTTATCTCATCGCATAGGGGGGCGGGCTGATTTCCAGTTCACACCCCTATCGGCAAAAAATCTATCCATTGAGGTGCTAACTTCTGGTAGTACAGGAAAGGCAAAGGTGATTCCGCGGTGCTTGGAGCATTTTGAAGAAGAGCTAAAGAACCTGAATATGTTATGGGATGAACACCTTCGTGATACTTTGGTGTTTGCAACGGTCAGTCATCAGCACATCTATGGTTTGCTGTTTCGTTTGCTTTGGCCTCTGTCTAGTGCGAGACCATTTAATGCTAATAGCCACCAATATCCGGAGCAACTTTTTGGGGATATTGAAAGGTATTGCTCTCTTAAAAAACAAGGTATTTCTGAAGCCAGGCGTGCAGTTCTGATCTCCAGTCCGGCCCATCTGGAACGTATCCCAGATAGCATTGATCTGGAAGCTCTTGCAGGCAACATCAGTGCGATTTTCTCCTCTGGTGGTCCCTTAGCTGTTGGCTCGGCTGTTGGATTGAAGAGGCGTCTAGGGATTGTGCCGATTGAAATTTTTGGTAGCTCAGAAACGGGCGGAGTTGCCTATAGATCACAACAGAGTCTGGATACAGATGAACCCTGGAAACCGTTTTTATCGGTTGCTCTGCGTTCATCCCCTGAAACAGCACTGCTTCAGGTTTCCTCTCCCTTTGTTTATAGCAATGGTTGGTTTGAAATGGGGGACCGTGTAGAGTTTATTAATCCTGAGATGTTTCATCTGCGTGGTAGGGTAGATCGAATTGTTAAGCTTGAAGAGAAACGTCTCTCTCTCGATCAGATGGAGCGTTATATTAAGGATTGCGACTGCGTTGAGATGGTGCGAGTATTGACTCTTCCGGGGCGAAGAACTCTGTTGGCAGCCATTGTAGTACTATCCTCAAAAGGTGCTCAAGTGCTGGAAAACTTGGGCAAGCGCGCACTCAATGAGCTGATTAGAACGCATTTATTGCAGCATTTCGAGAGCGTGCTGCTTCCGAGAAAATGGCGATATGTTGAGCGTATTCCTGTTAACAGTCAGGGTAAGTTTGTATTGCCGGATCTTCAGGCTCTATTTATCCCACCAGCCAAATTGAATCCGCTGTCGACAATTCTTCATCATCAAGACAGTGATTGTGTTGTCCTGGTTGTTGATCTACCTGCAGATCACGATGTTTTTGTCGGGCATTTTCCAGGCCTGCCGATATTGCCGGGGGTTGTACAACTAGATCTGGCTATTCGGCAGGCCCAATGCTACTTTTATCAGGGCTATAATTTTACGCACGCCAGTAAGCTAAAATTTAAGGCTGTTATTCGCCCACAGCTAAATTTAAAACTGATCCTGAAGGATCTTGGTGGTGGAAAAATAACCTTCTCCTATAGCCAGGGAGATAAAGAGTTATCCTGCGGCCAAATTTACATGGTGGCCTGATTATGAATTTTAACCCCTGCATTATTATTCCTATCTATAACCATGGCGCTACCATTGCCGATCAGCTCGCTGAACTGGAGTCGTTGGCTCTGCCATGCCTGGTGGTTGATGATGGCAGCGATGAGGCAACCCGTAACTTGCTGGAGGAGCTAGGTCAGCAACTTGATTTTGTTACTTTGTTTCATCTTTATCATAATCAGGGAAAAGGGGCCGCTGTACTACGCGGCATTTTTGAGGCGAAGGCACTAGGGTTTAGCCACGCGCTGCAGGTTGACGCTGACGGCCAACATGACCTGGCGGATATACCACAAATGTTAGCGGAGGCTCGTCAGCAGCCAGCGGCACTGATCAGTGGTTGGCCTCAGTATGGCGAAGATGTACCTAAATCCAGATTTTATAGCCGCTATCTTACGCACCTATGGGTATGGATTGAGACCTTATCACTGACTATAAAAGATAGCATGTGTGGCTTTCGGGTCTATCCGCTTGATGCGGTTATTGAGCTGGTAAAAAACCAACCGCTTGGATTGCGTATGGATTTTGATATTGAGGTGATGGTTCGCCTTTATTGGCGCGGTGTAGCCATGGTTTTTATTCCAACCCGGGTAAGGTATCCTGAGCATGGCGTATCACACTTTGCCTTAATCAAGGATAATGTGCGGATCAGCTGGATGCATACACGACTTGTTTTCGGTATGCTCAAGCGTTTACCACGATTGTTAAGGGCTAAGCTGCTGAATAAAAGAGGCCCTACGCATAATAGTGCGGGCCACTGGTCTGAGTTAAAGGAAAATGGTAGTTACTGGGGGATGGCATTGAGTTTGTGGTGCTATCGACATTTGGGGCGACGCTTTCTTGGTTTGTTGCTTTATCCGATTATTACCTATTTCTTTTTGACTAATCGTGAAGCCAGGAAACAGTCGATCTCCTTTTTAGAAAAAGTTTATTGGCATACTGCTGCCCAGTCGAAAACAACTCAGGCGACCATGGCGTTATCAACACCTCCTGTTTTTAATGTACGGCCGGGCTGGAGGCAGAGTTTTCAGCACTTTATGGCGTTTGGTGACTCCATTATCGATCGGATAGGTGCATGGTCTGGTGATATTCAGCGCGATACATTAAATTTTGAGAATCGTGATGACCTGCTCAAGGTGGTACAGACCGGTCGTGGTGCGGTCATTGTAGTTTCCCACCTGGGAAACACCGAGATGATGCGTGCGCTGGTTGATAGTGTCCCGGGTATAAAAATGAATGTGCTGGTTTTTTCTGATCATGCCGAACATATTAGCCGAATGATGAAACGTATCAATTCACGGGTTGACATTGAGCTAATTAAAATTTCTACTCTGGACCCTGGTACTGCGATATTACTCAGCGATAAAATTAATAATGGTGAGTTTGTCGTTGTTTCTGCAGACAGAACATCACCGAACTCTCCTGAACGGGTAATACATGCTCCCTTTCTGGGGCACGATGCACCCTTTCCTCAGGGTGTATTTATCCTGGCCGCTCTTTTGGAGTGTCCCCTCTACTTGCTGTTTTGTTTGAAGGAAAAGGGCGAGCAAAATGTCTATTTTGATAAATTTACAGATATTTTGCTGTTGCCACGCAAACAGCGTCAGCAATTACTACAGGAGTGTATTAACCAATATGCTGAACGCCTCGAATATTACTGCTGCAAGGCCCCCTTGCAATGGTTCAATTTCTATGATTTTTGGCAAGATAGCTCAGAAACAACAACGCGCTGAGCCATCTTGCTTTACTACAAAGCTAAAAACTACATGATGAAAAGCAAACAGATCACTTTTGGTGAAGAACGCCTCAGTATTGATGATGTGGTAGCCATTGCTCAGGGCCGGGCCTCAGTTGAATTATCAAAACAGAGTGGCTTTCAAAGCAAGATCGCTGCCGGTGCCAGGTTCCTTGATAAATTGTTACAGGAAGAGGGTGTTATCTATGGTGTGACAACGGGTTATGGCGACTCCTGTACGGTGTCTGTCCCGCCTCATCTGGTAGAGGAATTACCCATACACCTGTCACGTTACCATGGATGTGGCCTGGGTGAAGCACTGACTATAGAGCAGGCAAAAGCAGTGATGGCGGTACGCCTGGCATCACTCTCCTGTGGCTTTTCCGGTGTTCGCTTAAAACTGCTGGAGCAGATAGTCACCCTGATTAATTATGATATTGTACCGGTTATTCCCCAGGAAGGATCAGTGGGTGCGAGTGGTGATCTGACCCCGTTGTCTTACCTGGCTGCTTGTTTGATGGGTGAGAGAGAGGTGTTTTATAACAACGAACGCTGCCAGAGTGCAGATGTATTAGAACGCCTGAATATCAGCCCTATTCATCTGCGGCCGAAGGAGGGGCTTGCTTTGATGAACGGGACAGCGGTCATGACAGGTATTGCTTGTTTGGCGTACTCGCGGGCAGAATATCTTGCCCGTTTGTCGGCACGCATTACCTCTATGGTCTCAATCGCGCTGCTAGGCAATGCCGATCATTTTGACGAATTTTTATTTTCAGTGAAGCCTCATGCCGGGCAGATAGCGGTAGCTGGATGGATCCGTTCTGATATTCATGCCGGTGAATTACCCCGTAATTCAAGCCGCTTGCAGGATCGCTACTCGATCCGTTGTGCACCGCATATTATCGGTGTGCTCTGCGATAGCTTACCCTGGATGCGTGAATTTATTGAGAATGAATTGAACAGTGCTAATGACAACCCTATTATTGATGGCGAGGGCGAGCATGTGATGCATGGAGGCCATTTTTATGGTGGGCACATTGCCATGGCCATGGATTCACTGAAAAACTGTGTAGCCAATATTGCTGATTTACTGGATCGTCAGATGGCGCTGCTTATGGATCCAAAGTTTAACCATGGCTTGCCAGCTAATATCAGCGGGTCAACAGCTGATCGAGCCATGATTAATCACGGCTTTAAAGCGGTACAGATAGCCACGTCAGCCTGGACTGCCGAAGCATTAAAGCTGACCATGCCCGCCAGTGTGTTTTCCCGATCAACAGAGTGTCATAACCAGGACAAGGTTAGTATGGGGACCATTGCGGCCCGAGATTGTATCAGGGTGTTGGAACTGACTGAGCAGGTGGCTGCTGCTGCCTTATTGGCGGCAACACAGGGGCTGGAGTTGCGTAAGCGACAGGGCGATGTGCCCGATGAGTGTCTATCAGAACAATTGCACAGAATGAAGGCTGATGTATTTGAACATTTTGAACTTGTTCAGGAGGATCGACCCCTTGAATCCAACTTGCGCCATTTTGTGGCGCTGATTCGGTCTCAGTCCTGGTCCTTGTATCAATAATATAACTCTTAAACTCGTTTGTGTATGACCATGGAAGATAAACTTTGCGTTGAAGTATCCATAAAAATACCTTTTTATGATGTCGATATGATGCGAATCAGCTGGCATGGTAACTACCTTAAGTATTTTGAAGATGCTCGCTGTGCGCTGCTGGATAAAATTGGCTATAACTATACGCAGATGGAACAGTCTGGTTATATGTGGCCCATTGTGGATTGCCGAATAAAATATGTTAAGCCGGTTCGGTTCAACCAGGTCGTCAACATCGCGGCTACATTGGTTGAATATGAAAATCGCATAAAGATTAATTATCGGATTACCGACCTTGAAACGGGTGTGTGTTTAACCAAGGGGTACACTATTCAGGTTGCTGTGGATCTTGCTACCCAAGAGATGTGCTTTGTGTCTCCGGAGGTGTTGCTGGAGAAGCTCCGATGAGCCATCGAGCATTTCTCTTTTTTTGTTCTGTGGTGTTGTGGGGAGTTTCAGCTTTAGCTTCAGCAGGTCCCTCCTCTTCAGCTGACACGCTGTTTGAGCATGGTATCGTAAAGCTCGGCTCAAGTGATACCTTGCTGGAAATCACCCGGCAGCTTAGGCAGAAGATTGTTGTTAGAAGTTCATTTGAACAGTCGAGAACCATGAGGGTACTGCGCAAGCCAATCAGGTCCTCCGGAACAATACTTTATGCAAAAAATAAAGGGCTGTATTGGCAAACAACGAAGCCCTTTATCAGTGAAATGGTCATCACCGACAGGGTGTTAATACAAAAGGATGGAGAACATCTGATAACCGTGACTGCTCAGCAGCAGCCAGTTTTGTTTGCTTTCTCTCAGGCTTTTTTTTATATGCTCGGTGGTGATTTAAAATCCCTCTCCCGTCAATTTACTATTCATCTTGAAGGTGATACAACCGCCTGGCGTATTGGCTTGTTACCCAAAGATAAACAGTTGAAGCAGTTCATCCACCGGGTGGAGTTGCGGGGAGGGCAGCAGTTAGATTCCGTGCAAGTGATTGATCGAAGTGGTGACAAAACCGATATGCATTTTCAGCCGGTGCCTGCTGGCAACAGTCCTTTGATCGCAGCGGAACTGGCCCATTTTGATTTCTAGCCCCACGCTTAAACTGTACGCCTGGTTTAGCATGTTACTGTTGGTTATCGTAGCCCTGGTATTGGCCCTGCACAGGGATGGTTCTCTGGAAACCAATGTCTTGGCTCTCCTTCCAGCCACAGAACAGGATGCTGTGGTGGAAGCCTCTATGTCGCGCTTTAGTGATTTGCTGTCAAAAAAACATATTCTCCTGGTGGGCTCTAGTCAGGTAGAGCAAGCGCGTCTGGCAGCACGACAGCTCTATCTGTTGTTGAAAAAAAGTGGGGGTTTTGCATCGATAGAGTTTCTTATCGACGCAGAAAAACGCAATGCGGTTTTTGCTACTTATAGGCCGTTTCAACCCTATCTGTTATCCAGGCAAGCGCGGCAACAGTTGATTGATCACGGCGGGGCAGTGGTGGTTCAGTCAACAGTTAAATCCCTATACAATCCGATCTATCCGGTTAATTCGGCAATGCTTGCTCAAGACCCCCTATTGCTTTTTTATGACTTCCTCCAGTCTTTGCCCTCAGCCCAGGGAGCGGTACAGCTGCGCGATGAGATGTTGATGGTTTCACATAAGGGCCGTTACTATGTGTTAATAACCTTACAGCTTAGGGACTCTCCCTTCTCCCTGGCCCAACAGAACCGGGTGGTTCCTCTGCTTGATGAAAGCATTGAGGATATTTCCCGCCAGTTTGGTGATGTTGATGTATTTAATGTGGGCGTGGTCAATTACGCTCGGGCTGGGGTTGAGTCTGCACGCAATGAGGTGTCAACTATTGGCCTGGGGTCATTGGCAGGAGTTGTTGTTTTATTGCTGCTGGTGTTTCGATCAGCTTTACCCTTATTCATCAGCCTGTTACCCATAGCCATGGGGTTTGCCGCTGCATTGGCAGCCTGTTTGTGGATGTTTGGTTCGGTCCATATGCTAACAATGGTTTTTGGCGCAAGCTTAATAGGGATCTCTATTGATTATTCATTTCACTTTTTTTGTGATCGTTTGTCAGAGGGTAAAACATGGCGACCTCAGGCGGGGGTTGCGCGTATTTTTAACGGCATTACCCTGGGTTTGTTGACCAGCATCATTGGTTTCGTCGGACTGTGCCTGGCCCCCTTTCCGGGAATGCAACAGATGGCGCTATTCTCATCGGTTGGTTTGTTGGCAGCTTACCTAACTGTGTTGTGGTTGTTTCCTGTAATTGTATTGAACCCAGCTACAAATAATGGTGTGGCCTGGACCTCCCGGGTAGAGAAATTGCTGCATCTCTGGCACAGGGTTTATTTATGGCTGCCTGCGTGGTTACCCCCGTTAATAATATCGATACTTATTATTGTGGGGGGGCTGAAGCTGGAGGCAAATGATGATATCCGTCTGCTGCAAACCACACCTGAATATTTGCGCTACCAGGAACAACAGCTCAAGCAGATAACGGGCTTCCAGTTAACCAATCAGTATTTTCTGGTGGAGGGCAGCGATCCACAGGAGGTGCTAGAGAACGAAGAGCTACTTGCCGAGCAACTACATCAGCTAACCGTAGAAAAAGTGATAACTGGGTATGATGCAATCTCCTCTTATCTTCCATCTATAAAACGTCAGCAAGAAAACTATCTGCTGATTAAGAGACATTTGATTGATACGTCAGTGCCGTTAGATCACTATATTGAGCAGACCGGTGTTGATGAACAGATTATACAGTCCTATAAGAAGCTGTATCAGCCTGCTGAGAGATCCTACTTGCAGTTTGATGAATGGATCCGTAGTGAACCATCGACAGCACTTCAGCATCTGTGGCTTGGTACCACCAAACGAGGCTATGCTTCCATGGTGACGCTGCAGGGTTTAACCGATGTGACGAAGCTTGAAGGCCTGGAGCAGCGCTGGCCGCACATCCATCTGATAAACCAGGTAGAAGATATCTCAAATCTGTTCAAGCGTTATCGCCAGCAGGCCAGTATTCTAGTGGTCCTCTCCTACGGTGTGATCTACCTGCTTCTTTTTTTTCGCTACGGTTATCGCCGGGCATCGGTTGTCATGTTGCCGCCTGTTATCGCTGCGTTTATGACTTTAGCCATGATAGGCCTGATTGGAGAAGCGCTGAATGTTTTCCATCTGTTAGCACTGCTGCTGGTATTGGGAATTGGTATAGACTATACGCTTTTTTTGGAGGAGGGTGAGAAACACCACAATGCCACTATGTTGGCTATTATTCTATCGGCAGCAACAACAATTTTGTCCTTTGGACTATTGGCCTTGAGCGGCACACCAGCTGTCCATTCATTTGGTATAACAGTTTTAATTGGTATCTTTATGGCACTATTATTGTCGCCAATGGTAATTAAAAATAACGAATCAGCCGTCGCTGAACATTAATAACAATACAGGAGATCACCATGGATAATACAAAGAGGAAATATGATGTATTGATTATCGGTGCCGGCCCCTCAGGAGCTGTTGCAGGCGCCCTGTTGGCTAAAAAAGGTCACAACGTTTTGATTATGGAAAAAGAGCAGTTTCCCAGGTTTTCCATTGGTGAGAGTTTATTGCCACAGTGTATGGAGTTTCTTGAAGAAGCGGGAATGATCGATGTGGTCAATAAGGCAGGTTATCAGTTCAAGGATGGGGCCGCTTTCCAGTACCGGGAAAATTATTGCACCTTCGATTTCAGCAAAAAATCAACCCCGGGCTGGGGAACCACTTTTCAGGTCCAGAGAGCTGACTTTGACAAGTTGTTGGCCGATGAGGCTGAACGAAAGGGAGTGGAGATTCGTTATCATCATGAGATCACTTCGGTTGATTTTAGTGGTAAAAACCCCCTGGTTTTCTATCGTGATGCGCAGGGAAAAGAGCATAAAATAGAACCTGGTTTTGTATTCGATGCCAGTGGTTTTGGTCGAGTCCTACCTCGCCTACTTGGCCTGGATCGCCCCTCTCATTTGGCAGAGCGGCACTCTCTTTTTACCCATATTGTTGACAACATTGATGATGCTGGTTACGACCGTGATAAGATCTTGATCACTATCCACCCAGAGTGCAGAAAAGTTTGGTATTGGTTGATTCCCTTTGGAGATGGGCGGGCATCCGTTGGGGTGGTGGCAGAGCCATCATTTATTGAACAATATGCTGGGGATGAAGCGGCGCAACTCAAAGCTATCATCGCCGATGATAAGCGATTATCGGAGCTATTGGTCAATGCTAAATTTGATCATCCAGTAAGAAAAATAAAGGGTTACTCCGCAGATGTCAGCAGTTTATGTGGTAATGGTTTTGCCCTGCTGGGCAATGCCGGAGAATTCCTTGATCCGGTTTTTTCATCAGGAGTGACTATTGCCCTGAAATCCTCCAGCCTGGCGGCTAGCCTGCTTGATCGCCAGTTGGCAGGAGCACAGGTTGACTGGCAGAAACAGTATGCAGAACCGCTTATGTTGGGTGTGGATACATTCCGGGTTTTTGTCAACGCCTGGTACGACGAGTGTTTTCAAGATGTTATCTTTCATCAGTCTGAGTTGCCTGATGTCAAGGAGATGCTCTGTTCAATCTTAGCCGGGTATGCCTGGGACCAGAACAACCCCTATGTGAAAGAGAGTGAGCGACGCCTGAGTGTATTAGCGGAAATATGCAAAGTTACTTGATCCTCTCACTCTCCAGAGTGCTCCACCTGATCCATCAAATGGAACGGGGCTTAGCGCCTTGGGTTCAATGGTTTTGGTATACACCCCTTTCGGGTAAGCTAAGGTTAGTGATTCTGCAGCTAGCGTTAGTGTTACCCGCTTTCCTGACTCTTGGTTGTGGCACTATATTGCCGGTCGAAAAATTGCCAGTCGAAAATAGGGTGGATCTGCCGGGAGGTGGATCAATAACCGCTTTGGCCCCGGCGAGTTTATCACGATCACTGGTGGCTACTCAGCGTGTCCAGGGGCGTGATGGCGACCGCCAGTTTGTACTGCTGTGTCAGCTGGAGGTTGATGAGCAACGCCTGGCCATGGTGGCAACCACTCCCATGGGTAGTACTTTGTTTAGCATTATTTATAGTGGTGATACGTTGGTCACCGATGTGTCACCATTGTTGCCGACGCAATTTCAGCCAAAATATGTACTGATTGATTTTCAGCTGGTATTTTGGCCATTGGATGTCCTGAATGCATCGCTTAGCAGAGAGGGGCTAAAGGTCGTTGAGAACCCTATCGGCCAAAGACGTTTTGTTCAGCGTAATGGTGAGGTGTTAATTGAGATTAACTACAGCACCAGAGACCCATGGCGTGGACTGATTGAATTAGAAAATAGGGTATGGGGTTACTCCTATACTATTGAAACAGTTGCACTGGAACCATTACCCTAGATTTCTCAGTTGACCACTCAATTTTAATAGTAACTTATTGATATGGATGTAATTAATTCCGATCTGTCGTCTCTGCACCCGCCGGGTGAGTCACGCTGCAGTGCAGATTGCACGCTTGTGGCGGCACAGTGCAGCGTTACAATTCCTTGGAATAGAACAACTATTCCGCGTCATTGCGCCTTGCCCTGTACCGTCACAAACGCACACTCTAGCCTGTCTAACTGAGGATTCTAGGATTATGAACGAACCCCCATGTTATTTATCTGCACTTGGCATCATTAATGCCTTGGGAGCTGGGCAACGGGAGGTATTGACTAATTTCCTGGCAGGTTGCCAGGACGGCATGGAAACAAGTGATGCCTGGGTTCCCGGTCGTAATATCACTGTTGCTCGCGTGAGAGCACCGCTTGCTGAGATTCCTGAAGAGTTTGCCCGCTATCGTTGTCGAAATAATCAGCTGTTGCTGACGGCCTACCAACAGATCAAAGCTGAGGTACAACAGGCCATCGAATGCTATGGTAAACAGCGGGTTGCGGTACTCATTGGTTCAAGCACTTCTGGCATCCTTGAGGGGGAGCAAGCTTTGAAGCACCATATGATAAAGGGGGGCTATCCTGAACAATACGATTACAAACAGCAGGAGATAGGTGCGCCCGCCGAATTTCTGGCTGTTTATTTGGGGCTGTCTAATGTTGCCTATACAATATCTACCGCCTGCTCCTCGAGTGCCAAAGTTTTTGCTTCTGCCCGTAACCTGCTGGTAATGGGTTTGTGTGACGCGGTCATTGTCGGGGGTGTGGACTCTCTATGTCAGCTGACGGTGAATGGATTTTCGGCCTTAGATTCAGTTTCAGAGCAGATTTGTAATCCCTTTAGCCGAAACCGTGATGGGATAACCATTGGGGAAGGGGCGGCACTATTTTTATTGAACACACAGAGTGGTTCGGTTAGATTGTGCGGAGTGGGCGAGTCATCCGATGCGCATCACATCTCTGCGCCTCACCCTGAAGGGGAGGGGGCTGAAGTTGCGATGCGAGCGGCGCTGAAGGAGGCAGAACTACGCCCCGATCAGATCGACTATATCAATTTACACGGTACGGCCACGCCTAAAAATGATGAGATGGAGAGCCAGGCGATCTATCGTATATTTGGTGACAAGGTGCCCTGTAGTTCTTCCAAACCTTTAACCGGACATACCCTGGGTGCAGCCGGTGCCAATGAGGTTGGTTTATGTTGGCTATTGTTATCAGTGCTTAACCGAGAAGCGATCCTGCCGAGCCAAGTGTGGGATGGCTGTACTGATGCTTCACTGGCACCCATTGATCTTTTAACCGAAGATCGGGTCATGGGTCTGCATGGCCTTCGTCGTTTAATGAGTAACTCCTTTGCATTTGGTGGTAGTAATGCAAGTGTTATTATGGAAGGGTAAAATGGATTGTGAGTGATAAAGAATACAGACTGGAGGCGCTATTATCCCATCGTCCGCCCATGGTTTTGTTGGATGAAGCACTAGACTATAATGACGAATTTGCCTGGGCGCGATTACAGATTAAGCCCACCTCTCTTTATTATGATAGCTCGTTGGGCGGTGTGCCCGCCTGGGTCGGTATTGAATATATGGCCCAGACCATGGGAATATGGTCTGGGAGTCAGCAGTTAAAATATAAACGGCCAATAGAGATCGGTTTTTTATTGGGTGCGCGACATTATCAGTGTAATCAGCCAGTGTTTCCCTCCGGGGCGCAGCTTATCGTTGAGAGCAAAGTTTTATTTCATAGTGAAGATGGCCTGGCAGCCTTTGAATGTTGTATTCGTGGTGCCGATATTAATATAGAGGCCAGTGCACGCATCAATGCTTTTATGCCAGAGAATTCGGCAGAATTTATAAGAAGACAATCATGACAACACGAACAATTTTAGTGACCGGTTCTAGCCGGGGGATAGGCAAAGCCATTGCCCTGCGGCTGGCACGTGATGGATTTGATATTGCTGTTCACTGCCGCAATGGTATTAAAGCGGCACAGGAGACTTGTAGTCAGATTTCAGCGTTGGGCTCCCAGGCACGTCTGTTGCAATTCGATACGGCAGATCGCGAAGCATGTACCCATATTCTAGAACAGGATATCGCGCAGCATGGTGCCTATTATGGTGTTATCTGTAATGCCGGTATTACCCGTGATAATGCTTTTCCTGCTCTGAGTGGTGAGGATTGGGATAGTGTCTTGCGCACTAACCTGGATGGCTTTTACAATGTGCTCAACCCGGTTACCATGCCGATGGTGAGGGCCAGGCGGGGTGGGCGTATAGTTACCCTGTCATCGGTATCTGGTTTGGTGGGTAATCGTGGCCAGGTCAACTATAGTGCTGCTAAGGCGGGTATTATTGGCGCCACCAAAGCGTTAGCGCTGGAGTTGGCGAAACGGAAAATCACAGTCAACTGTGTTGCGCCGGGATTGATTGCAACGGATATGCTAGAAGGTTTAGCTGCGAAAGAAATTACTAAAACGATACCTATGCGCAGACTGGGTAATGTTGACGAGGTAGCATCTCTGGTGGGGTATTTATGTTCCGATGATGCAGCCTATATTACACGACAAGTTATTTCGGTGAACGGTGGGTTAATCTAATGAAACGGGTGGTAGTAACAGGTGCAAATGGTATTAGCTCGCTCGGGCAGGACTGGCCGACAATAGAGGGGAATTTACGCGCGCTTAAAAACGGAATTGCTTTTATGCCGGAGTGGGAGCAGTACGATGGCTTGCTCACAAGACTTGCTGGCCCCGTCACAGATTTTGTAAAGCCAGCCCATTATACCCGTAAAAAAACCCGCAGTATGAGTCGAGTTTCGCTAATGTCCACCCGGGCTATCGAAATGGCTCTGGAGGATGCAGGTTTATTAGGCAGCCCTGAAATCAGTGACGGTAGTATGGGGATCGCTTATGGTTCCTGTAGTGGCGGAACCAGAGCCATCGCTGATTTTGCCAGCATGTTAATTAATCAATCAACCCGTAGTATAACAGCGACGTCCTATGTTGCGATGATGCCTCATACCTGTGCGGTTAACGCTACGGTGTTTTTTGGTTTAAAGGGGCGGGTGATTCCTACGGCCAGCGCCTGTACATCAGGTAGTCAGGGGGTTGGTTATGCCTATGAGACAATAAAATATGGCCGTCAGAAGATGATGATAGGGGGAGGGGCAGAAGAGCTCTGCGCTTCTCAAGCGGCAGTATTTGATACGTTGTTTGCCACCAGTCTCAAAAATGAAGAACCCGAGTTAACTCCCCAGCCATTTGATCGTAATCGTGATGGTTTGGTCATAGGCGAGGGCGCTGCCGCATTGATTCTTGAGGAGTTGGAGCATGCTCAGGCCAGGGGAGCCAAGATTTATGCAGAAATTGTGGGTTTTGACTGTAACTCCGATGGCGCACACATTACCCAGCCTGCAGCCGCCACCATGCAGATAGTAATGGAGCAGGCTCTAGCCGATGCTGGCTTGTCCTCAGAGGCTATCGGTTATGTTAACGCTCACGGGACAGCCACTGAACAGGGAGATATTGCGGAGACAATAGCCACCCAAAATGTCTTCGGCAAGTGCATGCCAATTAGTTCACTAAAAAGTTACTTTGGGCATACTTTGGGAGCCTGCGGAGCCCTTGAGGCATGGTTGAGCATTGAGATGATGAACAGTGACTGGTATGCCCCTACCATTAATCTTGATCATGTTGATGAGCGTTGTGGGGAGCTTGATTATATCATTGGTAGTGGTCGAGAGATGCACAACGACTATGTGATGAGTAATAACTTTGCTTTTGGTGGGGTGAATACTTCACTGATTTTCAAACGTTGGCCGCAATGAACTATGTCCACAGTGGCTGGGATGCAGTGATAATTGCTGGAGGTCATTATTCTTTAAAGGAAAAAACTCATAACATTCTGGCGGCTGTTGCTGCGAGTGTGGAGTAAACATCAGACAAGCCATAGGGTAGTCAGAAATACCACGATATGACCAATAGTGTGCAGTGATATCTGTTAGTTCTTCCATGCTTGATTGCAGGTTGAGTTTCCCCGAAGGAAAAAACTCAAAGAAAAAACTATTCAGTGATTGGGCCAGTCCGTAACCGGTAGCCTTGATAAATGCTTCTTTTAAGGTCCAGATAGAAAAAAACAGCTGTCTTTTCTGGCTCTTTTTAGCGAGGTTGAGCTGTTCATATTCTCGCGCATGAAAGTACCTTTCTGCCAGTTTGTAGAGATCATTTTTCCTGTGTAGATATTCAATATCAATCCCGATGGGATGCTGAGGGCTAACAGCCAGGACTATTTTTCCGAAACTGTGTGATAGATTAAACCTAATGGGGTTCATCACAGGTTGTTTGATGAAGGGTTTGCCGGTACTAGTTACGTCAAATACTATTTTTTCCGGGCGACAGTTCATCTCTTGTGCCAATACTGTTCTGAGCAGCACCCGGCTTACCAGAAATTGTTGGCTCGCGGAGTCTGAACGCATCTGTTGGTAGCGTACTATCTCCTCATCGTTTAATAGTTGCTGGTATTCCTTAAGTAGTGATCTGTCAGTAATATGGTTATAGTGACAGAGAAATATCTTGCAGGCGGTAGAAGAGGTAATAGGTATATTTCCTGTTTTCTTAGGCATGGTTAGTTTGGTTTATATAGTGGACGCCCAATAAACTCCATCTTACAGCTTCACATTCCAGGGTGATAACGCTTCAATCTGTTCAGTGCAGGTAGGTTTTGGTAATCCTGTAAAAACATGACGAAGGAAAACATAAGGTTTTTTTGATTGGTCTTTGTCGCCCCCGTGCTATTATCCTAGATTCCTCAGTTGACCGCTCCATTCTAATAGTAACTTGTTGATATGAATGTAATTAGTTTCGATCTATCTCTTCATTCGCTGGGTGAGTTACTCTAGCCTGTCCAACTGAGTATTCCAAGATTATCAACTGTCCGACCTTGACCTGCACCGGCAGGTTATCATGGCGCGTAGTTGAAGTTAGCAGAAAGTACACTTAACCGCCCGGCTTAAATTTTGGGCTCGCCTCTATTTTCCGACAGTTCCAACAGTGATAATATGGCGGGCACTTCAATTAAAGGAATAAAAAGGATTTAGCAATGAGGCACATAATAATAGTTATTCTAGCAGGACTGCTTTTCAATACAGCACAGGCGGCCGATGTGGTTGGTCAACGCTATATTAATCAGCTGACCCGTGGTGGAAATATCAGCATCAAACAGGCGGCTCAGAGCATCTATAACACCGGGCAGAAAAGTACCGAGGTTCTGGATGTGGCAGCGGAGGTCTTGCTACAACGTTACCCTTCGGCCAGTAACAGCGATATTGATACGCTCTCATGGGTAGCGAAGGCGCTGGGGAATTCTCGCAATGGCCGCTATCATAGTGTGTTGGCTGAGGTCGTCAGCAGCAATGCTCATAGAAAACTGCGCAAATACGCCAAAAAAGCATTGTCAACAATAGGCCAGGCCGAGGGGAAACAATATAAGAAAGGTTCTGTTAACCTGCAGGCATTGCACAATGCTGGTAACAAAGCTAAACCCTCTAAAAAGAGCATAGCGAAAAAAACTAGAGGAGGTTCAGCCAAACAGAGCCTGGATATTATTAGTGTTGGCATGTCGATGGAAGAGGTCTATGCCCTGGTGGGCCAGCCTACGGCCACATCCACCTACCAAACAGGTAAAGCCTGGATCCCCTTCAACTATGGAGCAAAGGATTTGGCCCGTACTATCCTTCTCTACAAGGGGCAGGGGCGGGTGGTGTGTAGCCATGATGGTTACTCTACAACCTCTCGTGTACAGGAAGTGATCATTGACCCGGGCGAGACTGGTTACCCCTAACCGTCTACAGGAGGCTGTTAGGTTGCAGGGCTCGTCATATTTGAAGTGGGAAATTGAACCTGTTTTTCCGGTTTTTTGAGGCGCGTAGTGGTTCTATGCATCGAAAAAGAGCGAAAAGCGAGCCTATTTTCCCTCTCTGCAGCTAATTCATCCTTAGTTCAGCAGTCCTCTAAGGTCTGCAGTAGGGTGATTTTTGATGGCCTAATATCTGATGCTGAAGACTCTGTCAGCCATATTTTAGTAGGTGAGCGGTTGTTAGAAACAGTGAAACATTCAAGCAAAAAAGTTGATATCATAGGAAAGTTATATGGAATTTGTAGTATTCACCATAACTCAAACGATGGCTTTTGTTGCGATATCACTGACTTTGATACTACTTTCCAGGCGATCCCTGAGAAATTTACGCTGTCATGGGTTTTACCGTTTCTTCGCTTTTGAAGGGATTTTAGCACTCCTTATTATCAATTCCCCCTATTGGATCGCTGACGAATATTCACTCGCGGGCTTGCTGTCAGTGTTGCTGCTCTTTTTATCACTGCTATTTGTTTTTTTAGGGTTTTATCTGTTAAAAAGTGAAGGAGGGAGGAGAGACGATGCTATTAATACAGAAAACTTTGAGTTCGAAAATACCTCTGTATTGATAACTAAGGGCGTTTATCATTATATTCGCCATCCAATGTACAGCTCTTTACTATTGTTGGCATGGGGCGCTTTGTTAAAAAATATTACCTTCACAGGCCTGGTGCTGGCTTTAGCGGTATCTGTATTTTTAATATTGACGGCAAAATTTGAAGAGCATGAGAATATTGCATTCTTTGGTGTGGACTATCAAGACTATATGCTGAAAAGTAAACGGTTCCTCCCCTTTATCTATTAGACAGAGTCATAATAACTGGCTTTGAAGTTTTGCCTGCTTCATGCGCATAATTGATCATCAGGCAGGCCTCATGCATAAAGCCTGTAGCGTCCATATCCATAGAATAAACCCCAAAAAATATTTTTCTTATAGGTACATTTCGTTGCTGGTTTCGTAGCGGTTGGCTGAAAATTCCGGGTTCATTTAGAGCCCCACTCAGGGCTCGCCCTGAGTGGAAATTAAGTTAAAGGCCGCTCCCG
>CAYYRK010000008.1:0-32856 GCA_964473915.1 uncultured Pseudomonadales bacterium | reverse complement strand
ACTGGTTTTGAGCAGGTGAAGAGAGAACAGAAAAAGCACCACAATCAACCCCAACAATATGACAAATGCCACTTGAATGTCTATATCTGAGGCGCCCAGGATGCCATACCTAAAGGCGTTCACCATATACAAAATTGGATTGGCCATGGAGAGATTTCGCCAAAATTCTGGCAGCAAGTTAATCGAGTAAAACACTCCACCCAAATAGGTCAGGGGCACCAGTACAAACGTTGGAATGATCGAAATATCATCGAAACTCTTAGCAAATATTGCATTGATCAAGCCCCCAAGAGAAAACACCACTGAGGTCAAAAATACGATCGAAATCATCACCAGGGGGTGCTGAATATGCAGGTCGGTAAACAGCATGGAGACCATCGTTACAATAAAGCCTATCAACAGACCTCGCGACACTCCACCTAGAACAAACCCAAGCAGAATTAGCACATTGGGCATGGGTGAAACCAGGATCTCCTGGATATAATTCTGGAACTTTGAGCTATAAAAAGAGGAGACAACATTGGAATAGGAATTGGTAATTACCGCCATCATGATCAGCCCCGGTACAATATAGGCCATATAATCAAAACCATCCATCTCCCCAATTCGTCGACCAATCAGGTTGCCAAAGATGACAAAATAGAGTGTCATAGTGATAACCGGTGGTATCAATGTCTGCACCCAGATCCTGCTATAACGCCTGATCTCTTTGGTTACAATAGTACGAAATGCGATCCAAAATTCGCTGGAATTCATAGCAGCACCTTACCGATTAACCAGTGAAACAAATAGTTCTTCCAGGCGGTTTGTCTTATTTCTCATACTGCTGATCTGGATACCCTGCTCGGATAGGCTTTCAAAAATCAGGTTCAGGGGCCGCCCCTTATCAACTGTCACCTCAAAGCTGCTACTGTCAACTAACTGGGTAGTAAAACCAGAAATTTGAGGTGCCTCTTTAAGAGTTATACGGTCTACATCCATCACAAATGTTTCAACATGCAATTGGCGCAGCATATCTCTGGTACTGGATTCCTGAATAATGACCCCCTGGTCTATAATCGCAATTTTTCGGCACAGGCTCTCTGCCTCTTCCAGATAATGTGTGGTCAGGATAATAGTGGTTCCTTCAGCATTGATCTCTTTCAAGAAAGCCCACATGGAGCGACGCAGCTCGATATCAACTCCGGCACTGGGTTCGTCAAGAATCAGCAGCCTGGGTTGATGTATCAATGCCCGGGCGATCATCAGCCGTCTTTTCATACCACCGGAAAGCATCCGGGCCTGAGCATTGCGTTTGTCCCACAACCCCAGTTTTTTAAGGTAGATCTCGGCCCGCTGCCGGGACAGCACGCCGGGTATGCCATAATACCCAGCCTGGGTAACACAGATATCGTAAACCTTTTCAAACTGACTAAAATTAAACTCCTGCGGCACAACGCCTAGACAGCGTTTGGCCTGGGAGAACTCGGCATCAATATCGTATCCGAAAATTGCCACCTGTCCACTGGTCTTTCGAACCAGTGATGTCATGATGCTGAGGATCGTGGACTTGCCCGCACCGTTGGGCCCAAGCAGACCAAAAAAATCTCCCTGTTCAACCTCCAGGTTGATCCCCTTAAGGGCCTCAACCCCTCCCTGGTAAACCTTTTTCAGGTTCCTGATAAGAACAGCTTTTGTCATATTAGCGCAATAATCTCAAATAATTCTAACAACCGGGGGTTCGACCGCACCATGACTCTATGAAGATAGTGGCCAGGCAGCTAGCCGAGAATAGAAGCCATAGTGTGGGAAAGCCAACCGTTTGAGGCGAGCAACTATTCATTTTCAACGAAAATAATCGAAAAAAGCAAGCCAAAAGAACTTTCCACAATAGGCTTTTTATCGGGCAGCCTTTTGGTGTCTCTGGTCACCTGACTCCTGATCACGCAGTTCACGGCGCAATATCTTGCCTACGTTTGATTTAGGCAGCTCCGACCTGAAAACTACCAGCCTGGGGACCTTGTAGGCGGTTAACCGGGAGCGACAAAATTTACGAATCATATCCTGGCTCAAACCAGGATCACGAGACACCACCAACAGTTTGACTGCTTCACCGGTTTTACTATCAGGCACACCGATGGCCGCACACTCTACTATATCCGGGTGCATGCATGCCACCTCTTCAATTTCATTGGGAAACACCTTAAACCCGGAAACAGATATCATATCTTTCTTTCGGTCAACAATTTTAAGGTAGCCATCCTCGTCGCGGGTCGCAATATCTCCCGTTTTAAGCCAACCATCTTCGCTCATCACATTGGCAGTCTCTTCAGGGCATTGCCAATAACCCGTCATGACCTGAGGGCCGCGTACCCATAGCTCACCGGCTTCGTCCAGCCCGGCCTCCTCCCCCGCCTCTGTAACAATACGTGCTTCAGTGCAGGGCAACAGCGTACCTATAGTACCCAGGCGAACCCCATTATCGGGGTTCGCCGCAACCACTGGAGAGCTTTCAGTCAAACCATACCCCTCCCGAATCCTGCAACCAGTCAACTTTTCCCAACGACGTGCAGTATCCGATGTCAGTGCCATTCCACCAGCAGAGCAGCTGCGCAAACGGGAAAAGTCTAACTGCTTAAATTCACTGTCATCAAGCAGTGCGTTGTAAAGGGTGTTGATTCCAACAAAGCCAGTTAGCGGGTAGTCTTTGAACACCTTGACAACAGTACGTAGATCCCTGGGATTGGGAATCAAAACACTGTGATTCCCAGTGCTGAGGATACAAAGCGCATGAATGGTAAATGCATAGATATGATAAAGCGGCAAAGGTGCTGCATAGGTCTCCTTAACCTCTCCAAACAGCTGCCTCATATGCTCACAGATCTGCTGCATGTTAGCGGTCAGGTTGGAATGACTTAGCATTGCGCCCTTGGCGACGCCTGTTGTGCCTCCTGTATACTGCAATACCGCCAGGCTGTCTGGCGCAACGGGCACTGGTTGATACTTATTCGCTCCCAGAGAAAGAGCTCTGGGCAGGCTGGTACTACTCCCCAAATCAAATGGTGGAACCATCCGCCTGATATGTTTCACAACCAGATTGAGCGCCAGCCTTTTCAGTGGTCGATGCATGTCCCCAATCTGGGTAGTGATGACGTGTTCGACCTGTGTATCTGTAACAATTTGTGAAAGAGTGCTGGCAATATTCTCCAGAATGACGATAGCTTTCGCGCCTGAATCATAGAGCTGGTGCTTGAGTTCTCTGGCGGTATAAAGTGGATTGGTATTAACCAGGACGCAACCTGCCCTGAGAATACCAAAGGCAACCACTGGATATTGGAGCAGATTGGGGAGCTGCACCGCAACCCTGTCCCCAGACTGCAGTTTCAATTCTTGCTGAAGGTAACCTGCAAATGATGCTGAAAATTTATCCAGTTCAGCATAGCTAAGGGTATGATTGAGTGCTGAAAATGCTGGCTTATCTGCATACTTAGCGCAAGCCTCTCGCAGAACATCAATAATGGTAATTTCACACTTCATTTTGCCCCCTTTGCTCGATGTTACCGAATTTATCTCGCCTCGCCTAGGGGGTTGATCCTGGAAACCTCAGTTGGGCACGAAAACAGAACATAGGGGCTGGCGCGCCAGGAACCCGCAACTAACTGCAGCTTTCAAGTTGATGGTCATAGCGAGGAAAAGATCGGTTTGAGCGCCCTGAAATGAATAAACCACGCCCAATGGACGTGGTTTATCTGTTTGGAGCGGGAAACGAGATTCGAACTCGCGACCCCAACCTTGGCAAGGTTGTGCTCTACCAGCTGAGCTATTCCCGCATAATCTTTAAAATCTGTGCCTGAATCGATAGATCTAGCAACAGCCCTTCCGAGACGAACAACCAGAGTAGAAGCAGCTCCTCAAACAAGGCAGCGCGCATTCTAATCAAGTTTAAATTGAAAAACCAGCTCTCTTTAGCCCTATTTTTGACTGTCTTTCCAGCGATCAGTACGCCGAGCATCAACATCTTTCGCCTCAACCCAGTATTCGCCCTGATCTGTAATCTCTTTTTTCCAGAGCGGAGCTCTGGTTTTCAGAAAATCCATCAAAAATTCACAGGCAGCAAAAGCAGCTTCACGGTGTTTGCTATTAACCCCGACAAAGACTATTTGATCAGAAGCTGACAGGCTCCCAACCCGATGAATAATCCTGACATCCTTTACCGGCCAGCGGTTTCTGGCTTCATCGATAATCTCCTGCAAAACCCGCTCAGTCATCCCCGGGTAGTGCTCAAGATACATGCCCTTAACCAGGGATTCATCACCGAAGTCTCTCACCAGGCCGACAAAAGTAACGATGGCCCCAATTTCTGGCGCAGCACTACGCAGTAACCGATACTCCTCATTAAGATCAAAGTCAGACTGCTGAATAGAGATCATTGCTGCCGTTACCCGCCGGTAACCGGGGGGAAAAAGCCGACCTCATCCCCGGAGTGCAGCTGGGCCTGATCATTAGCCAGAACCTGATTAACTGCAACCAGCAAACTGGGGAGTTCCATGGCTTTTTTCCAGTTTTCACCCCGACCAGCCAGTTTCTGCTTTAGCTCTGCCACCAGACAACCGGATGAATCCATTGCGAACTGCTCGTCACTACAACCCAGTTGATCACATAACCGTGCAAAATAACGTATTCTAATCACGATCTCATTCATCCTCTACTTTCCAGTGGCCAGACTTTCCACCTTTTTTTTCTAGCAAACAGATATTTTCAATCTTCATACCTCGATCTACCGACTTGCACATATCATAAAGTGTTAAGGCTGTAACCGATGCCGCCGTAAGTGCTTCCATCTCAACACCCGTTTGGCCACTCACCCGGCAGATCGTTTCAATTCTGACCTGAGAGGTATCTTCAATAACATCCAGGTGCACCTTGACAGAAGTTAACATTAGCGGATGACATAGCGGGATCAACTCCCAACATTTTTTTGCCGCCTGAATACCGGCAATCCGGGCAACAGAAAACACATCACCCTTTTTGTGTCCACCCTGCAAAATCATCTGCAGGGTTTGAGGCTGCATAGTCACCCACGCTTGTGCCCGGGCTTCCCTCGCTGTCGAGTCTTTGTTACCCACATCGACCATATGGGCCTTTCCCTGACTATCTAGATGTGTAAAATCATTTGCCATTATTCTTTAACCAAAGTTTGAAAATAAGCTTTCTACAACCGTTTTAAACTAACCGTGCTTTCAGCCCAAGCTGGCCATTATACAGTTTTCTCATAATGAGACCCTTGCAAGAGGGTTGTTTTGTTCTCATATCACGTTAAAAACAGGTTCGACAGGCCATTTGCTCAGACAAACTTCCTCTCTGCACATGTTTTTTGATAGTGGCATAGATCTTTGTGGCAGAGTTGCCCCCGGCCAGCAAGTGTCAGCTTTTATCCTAGAATCCTCAGCTGGACAGTATAGAGTGTGCGTTTGTGGTGGTACAAGGCAAGGCGCAATGACGCGGAATAGTTGTTCTATTCCGAGGAGTTGCAATACTGCACTGTGCCGCCACAAACGTGCAATCTGCCCTGTAGCATGACTCACTCGGCAGATGAAGAGATGGATCGAAACTAATTACATTTATATCAACAAGTTACTATTAGAATGGAGCGGTCAACTGAGGAATCTAGGTTTATGCTGGCCTGATCGTAAACCAGGCTACCAGACAACGGGAGAATGATCAGAAAAACTCGGGGCTTAAACAGTAGTGCAAACTAAAAGTCCAGGAATGATCTTTTGGTAAAATACAAGATATCAACCCATACCTGGATAATAACCTTGGCACTCACCCCCTGATTTAACAGATCTGTCTTTGAAAATTGTCCGCACGAGTAGCGATAAGCTTTGCCGACAAAATAATGGCGTCCCCTAGGGGGTTCGAACCCCTGTTACCGCCGTGAAAGGGCAGTGTCCTAGGCCTCTAGACGAAGGGGACGCAACTGGACTTGTATCCGGCGCGGATTGTATGAATTCATAACGGCTGCGTCAAGGATGCTAATGTTTATTTATCTAATTTTCCAAGTAACACAGTCACCCGACACAGAAAGCCAACATAAGACTCAGCTGGCAAAACGGCCTGCCACTCTGTTCACGCCAATTATTAAAGGCATACTGAACCGCGGCAAGATCACCTTTGGTTGTAGGATGTTTTTGAACAATACCCTGAGCGATGAGTGCTGCGACAACATCCCTGGTCAGGATAAATGTATCCTTCCCCACCATTCGCAGAAAGTAAGCCGCTGAATTACCTCCCAACTGGGAACCCTCCCGCGCAAAATATCTCCACAAACCGAGAATATCTTCTTCGGGCCAGCCCGCTAAAAACCTCCCGAAACCCCCGTTAGCCTCAGATGCCTCCTGTACCATTAGGGCGTTCTGACGAATAGATTTAATTTTTGCCCAGTGGCGAATTAATTTTTTATTCTGCATCGCCCGCTCCAGCGCCTCATCACTGATCAGCACCAATTTTTCTGGAGAAAAACCAAAAAATTCTTTTTCAAAGGCGGGCCATTTGGCATCGACCATAGAGTGCTTCAACCCCGCTCTAAAGACCCTTCTGCACAGGGCTGAAAGGAATTGGCTATCGCCAGCCTGTACCAGCTCAACTGCAGTTTTAGGAGATGGGAGCAAGGCCTCCAATGGCTCGGCACCCCCCTTTTGCTCTAGCGCATGTTGATACAACCATAGATAGTCCCTCATCGGCTATGCAGTTCCACCAGCTCAGCCAGGCAATCTATGAATTCTGGTCGGTCATTAAGGGCCGAAATATATTGATATTCGCCTCCGCCCGCTTGCTGATAAAGCTTACGGTTCTCAACGCTTATCTCCTCAAGAGTTTCAAGGCAATCCGCTGCGAAGGCCGGACAAACCACATCCACTCGCTTAAGTTTCTCACCGGCCCACTGTTTAAGCACCTCATCGGTATAGGGTTTCACCCATTCTGCTGGGCCGAACCTTGACTGGAAACTGACCTTCCAGGTTGTCTCCTCAAGTTGTAACACCTGCGCCAACCCCCTGGCCGTTGCCTTGCACTGAACCACATAGGGGTCCCCGCGCTCTATATATCTTTCCGGTATACCATGAAAAGAGATCAATAACCGATCAGGTCTGCCATGCTCCTGCCAATGCGCTGTTATCGATGCCACCAGGGCGGCAATATAGGATGGCTGCGCGTAAAACTCTTTGATGAAGCGGGTTTCGGGAATGTCTGTTACATCGCGCAGGGTTTTTGCCCATCGGTCGAACACCGCTCCTGTGGTAGTGGCTGAATACTGGGGATATAGCGGCAAAACCACAACCCGTTGACAACCCTTTTGCTGCAGTGACTTCTGAGCATCCCGGATTGAGGGGGTTCCATAGGTCATCGCCAGCTCGACCCGGTAACAGTTTGGATGTGTTTTTTCTAGTTTGGCCGCCAACGCCTCAGCCTGAATGCGACTAATAGCCAGCAACGGAGAACCCTGATCGGTCCAGACAGAGCGGTACAGTTTTGCCACTTTAGAGGGGCGCCGCAGCAGAATAATTCCGTTGAGAATAAACCACCAGATTATTTTATGGGTATCGATCACTCGCCGATCAGAGAGAAACTCTCTCAGGTAACGACGCACAGCGGTTGTGGTGGCCGCTGAGGGCGTCCCCAGGTTGACGAGCAGAACGCCAACGGGATGATCACTTTTGCTGGACTTAGTCACTTCAGCCTGGAAAACGTAGTTGAACATGGGGTTTCCGGAAAATTGCAGCCTTTAATGCAAACCGTACCCCAAAGAGGCACCGTATCTCCTGCGGAACGCTCGCCCAGCGAACGAAACTAAAAGAGCCTGCTTTTACTCTGTACTTCATAGTGGTCCACTGAGGATCTTAGGGTCATCCAAACTCAATCATTTCGGCGTTCAAAAAAGCCCACTAAAGCTCTATAGAGGAAGAAAGGGTCTTTCGCTCCTGCCAGTTCACGCACAGAGTGCATGGCAAAAGTCGGCACCCCCACATCCAAAGTATTTACGCCAAGCTGCGCAGCAGCAATCGGCCCGATGGTACTTCCGCAGGCCATATCACTACGCACAACAAATGTTTGCACCGGAACGCTCATCTGGTCACAAAGATGGCGAAACAGCCCACTAGTGACGCTGCTAGAGGCGTAACGTTGAGACGCATTCATTTTGATAACAGGCCCTTTGTTTAACAGGGGGCCATGATTGGCGTCATGTTTATCTGCAAAATTAGGGTGAACACCATGGGCATTATCTACAGAGATCATCATAGATTGGCTCATCGCTCTGGTCTTTGCCTCCGGGTCAGCAGCCAATCGACCCAAAACAGCGTCGAGAAATGTACCGTGTGCGCCCGTGTGTGAAGCACTTCCCACCTCTTCATGATCGGTACATACCAGCAGTGCCGTTCGCGCTGGATCACTAGCCAACAGGGCCTGCAAACCGACATAACAACTTAGCAGATTATCAAGCCGGGCACTTGCGATAAACTCTTCATCCAGGCCTATCAGAGCGGCTGGTTGAGTGTCGTAGCAATGGAGGTCAAAATCCAGCACCTTATCCACCTCACAACCGATTGTTTCAAGCTCAACGGCGAGTTGCGCCCTCAGATCCCATCGGCCATGCTCACCTGTTATGCCCAATATTGGCACAATGTCAGTCTGGGCATTAATGCTTCTATTACTATTGGCTTTTCGATCAAGATGGATTGCAAGACTTGGAATAACCGCCACAGCTCGGCGAAAATCAATGAGCTCACTACAAAGCCTGGCATTTTGATCCAGGTAACTAACGCGCCCAGCCAGAGACAGGTCACGATCAAACCAGGAGTTGAGCAGTGCGCCGCCATAAACTTCGACCCCCAGCTGCCGGTAGCCATTTTTGTCTAGTTCAGGAACCGGCTTGATTTTTAATGCAGGGCTATCGGTGTGCGCACCCACCATGGCAATGCCTGTTTCACCAACAGGTTCGAAGGAGAGTCGAAAGGCAATAATAGCCGCCCCCCCCCGGATGACATAATAGCTACAGCCTGGCTCCAGCTGCCAACGTTCCTCTTCCAGCAACTCACTAAAACCCGCTGCATTTAATAGGCATTGCATACCGTGTACAGCATGAAATGGAGAGGGGGAACTATTCAAAAAGCCGATCAGGCTCTGGTTAATTTCCGTCTCATTCATAAACATACACCTTCTGCCCAGCCTGAAAAAATCTCATCTTACGCGCAACGCGCCTCAGGTTATAGTTCTGGCGATTCGCTGATAATTTCAAGGAGTTCTATCTCAAAAATCAGGGCAGATCCAGGAGGGATGCTTGGCCCAGGGCTATAGTTACCATAGGCCAATGAAGCGGGCAGGTAAACCCGGTATTTAGAACCCACTGTCATCAGCTGCAACACCTCTGTCCAACCAGAAATAACCTGATTCAAGGGGAACTCCGCTGGCTCGCCCCGATCCACCGAGCTGTCAAAAACGGTTCCGTCCAGCAGGGTCCCATGATAGTGTGTTTTAACAACACTCTCTGCAACCGGTGTGGCTCCGTCGCCCTGAATAAGCACCTCATACTGTAGCCCGGAATCGGTGCTAACCACACCCTCCTTCTCGGCATTTTCCTTAAGCCAGGATTGCCCCAGCTCATCATTTTGACCCGCTATTTTGGAGATTTTATCTTCCTCCTCCTTGCTGACCCGCATCAATACAGCCTGCAACTCCTCATTAGAAATTCTGGCTTCACTTCCCTTGATAGAGTCCTTCAGTCCCGCGATCAGCGCGTCAAGGTCTAGCCCGGGGATACCCTGCTTTAAAACACCCGCGCCAACATTCAAGCCCAATCCGTAACTCAATTTCTGTGCATCGGTATCAAGTTCTTGCTCCAATGTTTTTTCAGTGGCCTGCTGCGAGCAGCCAGCCAGGGTGAGAAGCAAGATTCCAATAGGCAGGTATAACGTACGAAACATATGATTATGTCCTATGCTGTTAAATTAAGGTCTGTTAAATGAACGGGGCTAGCCGTTACAGGCGGTTACCATTAAAATGCGGGTAAGCACCGCTTACCAAGGTTAAATTATTTGCCGCCACTTACTGGAACT
The DNA here is from genome assembly GCA_964473915.1 of uncultured Pseudomonadales bacterium. Classification (GTDB taxonomy): domain Bacteria; phylum Pseudomonadota; class Gammaproteobacteria; order Pseudomonadales; family IMCC2047; genus CAYYRK01. The sequence continues at coordinate 22,765 of CAYYRK010000008.1, read as the reverse complement.
TTTTACGACAAAAAACAACCTAACACTACAGCTGAACGAACCATCACTCACGCTGAGTGACCATTGTAGCGCGACCACAATCAATACTGGAACACGATTTATGGCTTATTTTGATATTAAAAAACCTGCAGAGAAATTAGCTGCGATTTGTTTTGCGCTATTTTTATTATCTTCTAATCTCCACGCACTGGTGCAGCTGGATGAGGATACACAGCTTAAAAAGACCAGCATCGAAATAATCAATAAACTGAAACTCAATCATTATCGCTACATTAGCGTTGATGACGATTTCTCTAGCAAACTTTTTGATCAATATATCAACAGGATAGACCCCGCTAAAAATCACCTGCTACAAGCGGATGTCACGCTCATGGAGCGATACCGTTTCAAACTGGATAATGCTCTTAATCAGGGCGATTTAATACCGGCTTCAAAAATATTTAATCTTTATCAGCAACGACTGGTGTCTCGGTTGGAATGGGTAATTCACCTTTTGGGCCAAGGCATTAATCAATTTGATTTTACACAGAATGAAGCCCTGGAAACAAATTACGAGAGCCGCACCTGGGCAACCTCCGAAAAACAACTTGATGATATCTGGCGTAAAACCATCAAACTTGCGGTACTCAACCTTAAACTGGCCAACAAGCCCCCTGAAGAGATTAGCGACCTGTTGATTAAACGTTACAAAAACCAGCTTAACCGAGTGAGTCAAACCAACAATCAGGACGTCTTTCAAGTTTACATGAATGTCGTTAGCCAAAGCTATGACCCTCATACAGAGTATTTCGCACCACGCAAATCAGAAAACTTTAACATCAATATGAGCCTCTCCCTTGAGGGCATAGGTGCTGTATTGCGATCAGAGCAGGAGTTTACCAAGGTTGTAAGCCTGGTTCCTGGCGGTCCGGCTGACCTAGCCGGTCAGCTAAAGCCATCGGACAAAATAACCGGAGTGGCTCAAGGCAAGAACAGCAAAATGGTCGATGTGGTTGGTTGGCGTCTGGATGATGTAGTCCAGTTGATACGAGGCCCAAAAAATACCACCGTTCGCCTGCAGATCCTCTCCAAGACGGATGAACATGAGATGCCACCCCGTGAAATACTGATCGTACGGAACAAGGTGCTGCTAGAGGAGCAAGCTGCCAGCAAGAAAATTATAGAGATAGAATCAGAGGCCAGACACTGGAAGCTGGGTGTGATTAAAATACCGACGTTCTACCTGGATTTTGAAGCCTACCACGCGGGTGATGCTAACTACAAAAGCACCAGCCGAGATGTGCGCAAGCTGCTGCAGGAACTACGGAAAGAGCAGGTTGATGGCATTATCGTCGATCTACGAAATAATGGTGGCGGCTCTCTTAATGAAGCCAACACCCTGACTGGACTATTCATTAACCAGGGGCCTACCGTTCAGCTAAAAGATGCCAGAGGACGTGTACAAGTTTTCAAAGACCCTCACCCAGGGACAGTTTATGAAGGCCCGCTTGCAATCATGGTAAACCGCCTCAGTGCCTCAGCTTCAGAAATTTTTGCAGGTGCAATGCAGGACTACCAACGAGGCGTTATAGTCGGCGGGCAAACCTTTGGTAAAGGCACGGTGCAGTCGCTTCTCCCCCTTACCGAAGGACAACTTAAAATAACCCAGGCAAAGTTCTACAGAATTTCTGGTGCCAGCACCCAGAATCTGGGGGTTGTTCCTGACATCAACCTCCCTGATATGATAAACCCTGATGATATTGGAGAAAACATCCTGGATGACGCACTACCCTGGGATAGTATCCGGCCACTGCTATACAAGCCTCTGGATGGCTATAGTGTCACAAACACCACGCAGCTAATGGGCGATCACATTAAAAGAATAGCAACCGACCCTGACTATCAATTCCGAATGGTCCAGATTGACTGGATGCAAAAAAATCGTGGTAAAACCCTGATCTCTCTCAATGAAGAAAAACGATTTGCCGAACGCAAAGCCCACAAACAATGGCGACTAGAACAGGAAAACAAGCGCCGACAGGCAAAGGGTCTAAAGCTTATTAACAAGCTTGAGGAGCTTGAACAGCCAGAAAACGATAACCAAGCAGGCTCGCACAATAAAGAGAAAAATTCGGATGTTTACCTTAGGGAAACAGCTCAAATATTGGTAGATAATATCAAATTAACAAACCAGCATGTGGCTGCCCGTTGATCTTGCCTTAATGAAAACAGGGGTATTTTTCATAATCAAAAGCGAATCGTCATCCCCCCTGTTGCCAGCCGCTGCGTGAAAAAGACCCACGCTTTTACAAAACGTTATGTCAGAAAAATATCGGTTTATCTGTATCCGATTGGACATTTATTATAATCAGCGGTAACGTTAAGCTGATAAAGCAGCGCAGAGCATCATGTTTATGGTCGTCAATCTGAATTGCGTGATGAGTCAATATCGAGCTTAGATGAATAATAGTAAGACAACATTTTTTATGGGCCAGCTAGTCGATCACATGCTGTTTGATTACCGTGGAGTTATCATCGATGTTGACCCTTACTTTATGATGAGCGATGACTGGTATCAATTAATGGCAAGAAGCCGCCCCCCGAAGGATAAACCCTGGTACCGGGTGCTGGTACATAATTCAAACCATGAAACCTATGTAGCCGAACAAAATCTGTCTGATTCAATCGAGAACACCCCTGTCAATCACCCAGAAGTTGAACTGTATTTCAGCAAATTTTCTGACGGAAGGTACCAACTCAAGACAAGCAAATCCAACTAGGGAGAGTCACTTCAGAACATACAGGCAGGCAGAGCAGTAATCAGAACCAGTTCACCGATAAACCCTGCCGGACTGATACCTATAACCCACCACCCCGACTTTAGTTTGCTGAACGATTCCCTTCCAAAGCACCAATCATCTGATCTTCATACTGAATTCTATCAGCGAGAATCTCCCCCAGCAGCGACAGGTCTGTCTCCAGGTGGCCTTCGTGAACATCCAGGTCTTTGCAATCACCATAGCGATCATTAAATTCAAGAATCTGGTCAGTGGTTTTTACGATCTTTTCGTAACTCTGGTCGGCAACTTCCAATACATTTTTGCGACGTTCCGTGCTCTCAGCCAGGTGCCGGTATAATTGAAAATGCGCACCTGCAGTGTAATCTATCAACGCCTCAGAAAATTTCTCTAGCTCTTCTGCAAAATTTTTATTTTCTGAATAAGGCCTATGTTCTGCCAGGCCTGCATAGAGAGAGAGCACTTCTGAACGACCGGACACTAAGGCTTTAATATCGGCCAGGGACTGAGTGCGGCGATCCTGTTTATCGGTCATAATTTTTCTCGTAGGTTCTGTTGATATTCATTAGCCGTAACTCACCAAGACATTGAAAGCACTCTGGCATCGACTAACAATAACCAGTGTGCATTTTCGATTGTATCAAACCTAGTTTGACTTAACCCGAAAATTTCACCAGAATCGGAAATTTTCCTGGAGAGATTTTTACTCAGATTATTCTAACCGGTGAAGGTTTATGTTATCCATTGGGTTAAAGGCTGTTCAGGCAAGATGGATACAAAATTCTGGAGGAAACTGGGTAGTGTAATCGCTACTAAGTATTTATCTTCGAACATGCGGAGTATATTAATATACTCCAACCAGGAGACTGCCGGCCCTAGGAGAAATTCAATGCTAGTCATTTTGCATCCAGATACAGATGAGCAATCAGAAGAGTTCAAACAAACCATTGACCTTCTCAAGGCTCTACCAGGAGTCCACCTCAACAAACATAAAGTGCAGGGTGAACAGCAAACATTGACGGAAATTTATCTACTGGGAAACACCCAGACATTAGACCCCGAGACAATTTTGGCACTGCCTGCCGTTGAACGGGTGGTAAAAATATCCGATGAATATCGCGTACTCGGCCGCCATAAAGATTCAAAACGCCAGGCAGGATTCACCTATAATGGTATTCGTTTTGATCAAAATAACCTAAATACTTTTGCCGGGTTGTGTGCCGTAGATAATCCTGAACATGTCGAACTCACCCTGAAAGCGCTCCAAGAAAACAACCAGCAATGCACCCGGATGGGTGCGTACAAACCCCGAACCAACCCCTACAGCTTCCAGGGGCACGGTAAAAACTGCCTGCCCTGGGTCTTTGAGCTGGCAGGCAGGTATGGGATCAAGGTGATTGCGATGGAGATTACCCACGAGTCCCACATTGAGGAGATTAATGAGGGTCTTGAACAGACGGGTAACGCTACCGGAGTCATGCTGCAAGTCGGTACGCGCAACACCCAGAACTTTGAACTGCTAAAAGCCATTGGTCGACAAAACAAATTCCCGGTACTGTTAAAACGGGGTTTTGGAATCACACTCAATGAATCCCTGAATGCAGCGGAATATCTTGCCAGCGAAGGCAACTCAAATGTTATTTTTTGCCTTAGAGGCATGAAAAGCGAATATGGTGCACCACACAGAAACCTGGTTGATTTTGTGCATGTACCGGTAATCAAGCGTCTAACTCGCATGCCTGTCTGTATTGATCCGTCACACTCAGTGGGCACCAGGGATAAGGCGCCAGACGGCATAATGGACCTCATGCACGCTACCGCACAGGGAGTGATCGCCGGAGCCAACATGGTTTTAGTAGATTTTCATCCGGCCCCCGGCAAGGCACTGGTAGATGGCCCCCAGGCTCTGCTACTGGAGGAGCTCCCACTCTTTCTCGAGGATATCAACATAGCCCATGAAGCCTACAAAAAGCGCTGTAAACTAGCCGCAAGTAGCAGGCAACTTACAGCCTAACTGGCTAGTCACATCTGAAACCCACTTATTTGCTAAATTCAATTCCCGCTGACACCATGTCCCATTTATCCGGGATTCGATGCCGGACCCGGTTTAATCCGTCCAGCGCGGCAACACGATAGGCCTCTGCCATCGTTGGGTAATTGAAGGTGTGGCCGGTAAAATATTTAAGTGTATTGGACTCACCCTTCTGGCTCATGATCGCTTGACCAATATGCACAATTTCTGCCGCTTGATCACCGAAACAATGAATGCCGAGAATTTCCAGCGTTTCGGAGTGGAAAAGAATCTTAAGCATACCCAGGTATTCGCCCGTAATTTGTGCTCGGGCAATATCCTTGAAATGAGCCTGGCCAACCTCATAGGGAATTTTTGCTGCGGTCAGCTCTCTTTCGGTTCTACCTACTGAGCTGATCTCCGGGATAGTGTAGATGCCGGTGGGTACCTGTTGCCCATCCCAATAACTAACCTTGCCCAGAATATCCAGGGAAGCCGCTCGCCCCTGATCATAAGAGGCACTGGCAAGACTGGGCCAGCCGATCACGTCACCGACCGCATAGATATGTTTAAGCTTGGTTCTGAAACACTCATCCACCTTTAATTGGCCACGACCATCAGCTTCAACATCAATATTTTCCAGCCCCAGGCTCTGGGTGTTACCCGTACGTCCGTTGCACCAGAGCAGTGCGTTGGCACTAATCAGCTTCCCTGACTTTAAACTCAGTGTCACATAATCATCGGTGGCTTCTACTTGCTGATACTCTTCATTGTGCCGTAGTCGTACCCCGTTGCGCCTGAACTCATAGCCCAGAGCATCCGCTATCTCATCATCCAGAAATGACAGCAATCGATCCCGCCCATTGACCAGATCAACGCGAACGCCAAGTCCGGCAAAGATAGATGCGTACTCACAACCAATCACACCAGCACCGTACACAATAACGCTACGCGGGGTGTACTTCATCTTCAAAATTGAGTCACTACAGTAGATACGTGGGTGGGAAAAATCTATATCAGGGGGGCGATAGGGATGCGAACCTACCGCAATAACAAAATGATCAGCGCTTATGTGAAGCTCTTTGGCGCCCTTGTTGGTGATCACACTCACTGTATTTTTATCAACAAAACGAGCATGCCCGAAAATCAAATTAATTCGATTATAGGCATAAAAGTCGGTCCGGATATCCACCTGTTCGTGGATGGTCTTTTCTGCGCGATCCAGCACCTCTTGAAAGGTAAATATTCTGGGTTCACCAATACTACGAAACATCGGGTCGGTATTGAATTGAATCGTCCGTCTTACAGAGTGCCTCAACGCCTTTGAGGGGATCGTTCCAGAATGGGTACAACCGCCACCCACATGAGTTCTATTTTCAATCATGGCAACACGCTTGCCGTGCTGTGCCAGGTTGATTGCGGCTGCTTCGCCCCCAGGGCCGGCACCAATTATGACTACATCAAAATGTAAACTGCTCATTACCACCTGAACCTATGTCTGCATGCTGCAAAGCCAATAAAGAGTTTTCAGATATACCAACCTACTCGCTGTGAATTAACGATGAGTCTTCCTGGGCTACCTTCTTTTTTTTGCACTGTGATTTATCACCCTTGCATTGGCAATTTGACTCCAGCCCGACTGCACCAAGCCCACCGCACGAACCTCCAATAGGTTTACGCCCCGCAATAACACCAATGGACATGGCAAGTACAACAGTAAGCATCACAACAAATACAACGATAAAAATAGTCATAGGGTTTCTCAGTTAAAATATTGCCGGAATGAACCAGAGGCCACTTCCGTGTAGGCGGCACCATCACGAACGATGAACAGGGCCGCCAAATTATGTGTATTAGCAAACAACAGTGCTTTTTCCGGCCCCATCACCAGTAACGCCGTCGCCAGCGCATCTGCCTGGGCCGCTTCATGCATCAACACTGTTACCGAAGCCATATCATGAGTAACCGGATAGCCCGTGGCCGGATCAATGGTATGAGAATACCTTTGACCATTCTTTTCGAAAAAATTCCGATAGTCCCCAGAGGTTGCCACGGCCCAGCCCGACACATCAAGTATACGCTGCACAGACCTTGCATCAGTACGTGGAGATTCAACACCTATCTTCCAACTCTGCCCATCAGTTTTTCTACCACGAGTTCTGATCTCGCCCCCTATTTCAACCATAAAGACCTCTAGGCCCATGGTTTCAAAGAGCTCAGCCACCTGGTCAACAGCATACCCTTTGGCGACACCGGACAGGTCAATACTCATCTCATGGTTTTTCAACAGCGCCGGGGGGGTGATTCGAATCTCTAACGCGGTATAACCCACGCGCTCCAGAGCATGATCTATCGCTGGCCCACCGGGAATCGAATCGGTCGAAAAATTCGGGCCAAAACCCCATAGATTCACCAGTGGAGCAACGCTGATATCAAAGGCGCCCTCGGTGGTTTCACTCGCCGTTCTGGCGATTTCAACCACCTTGAGTGTTTGCTCAGAGATATCCGTCCATTGTCCAACTGGCGCCTGGTTAAACCGGCTGATTTCAGAATCGGGCAGATAGGTAGACATCTTGTCTTCAATACTATCAAGCAGCGCTTGCACTGTGGGCCGAATATTCTTGACACTATGAAGCGAAATATTTTTCGGATAGTACTTTAAATTGAAGGTGGTGCCCATGGTAGCGCCGGAGAGCATAAGCATCTCCGGCTTCTCCTCATGCTTGACAGAACAGCCTGCCTGCAACAGCAGCAGAAAGGCAAAAGTACTGACAAGCCTGAGGTTAGAGGCAAACATTAACCGCCAAAATCATCTAACAGAATGTTTTCAGGCTCCACTCCAAGATCTTCAAGCATTTTAATAACCGCAGAGGTCATCATTGGAGGCCCACACATGTAGAACTCACAATCTTCAGGTGCAGGGTGATCCTTCAGATAGTTTTCATAAAGTACGTTATGGATAAATCCTGTATAGCCTTCCCAGTTATCTTCCGGTGCAGGGTCAGACAGGGCTGTATGCCAGGTGAAGTTCTCATTTTCTTCGGCCAGCTTATCGTACTCATCCGCATAAAACATCTCTCGAAGGCTACGCGCACCATACCAGTATGATATTTTTCGCTTTGAATTCAAGCGCATAAGCTGATCAAAAATGTGTGAGCGCATAGGAGCCATACCTGCACCACCGCCAACAAAGACCATTTCTGCATCGGTGTCCTTAGCAAAAAACTCACCGAAAGGTCCGTATACACTAACCTCATCACCTGGCTTAAGGCTGAACACCCAGGAAGACATCTTTCCTGGAGGAAAATCTGTGCCTGGAGGTGGCGATGCCACTCGTATATTGAATTTCACCAACCCCTTCTCATCCGGATAGTTGGCCATGGAATAGGCCCGAATTACAGTATCGGTTACGATTGACTCATAGCGCCAGATATCAAACTTGTCCCAGTCATCGTGATATTCCTTCTGGATATCAAAATCCTTATAACGCACATGGTGTGGCGGGCACTCTAACTGAACATAACCACCTGCACGAAAGTTTACATCTTCGCCTTCAGGCAGCTCCAGCACCAACTCCTTGATAAAGGTTGCGACATTCTCATTGGATTGCACCTTGCACTTCCAGTTCTTGACGCCAAACACCTCTTCAGGCACCTCAACTTTCATATCCTGCTTAACAGCAACTTGGCAGGATAGCCTATAACCTTCGCGGGCCTCGCCACGGGTAAAATGACCCTCTTCGGTCGGAAGCATTGAGCCACCACCGTCAAGAACTTTACATTTGCACTGGGCACAGGTACCGCCACCCCCGCAGGCTGAAGAGAGAAATACCCCCTGCCCCGCCAGAGTTTGCAGTAATTTGTCCCCGGCAGGAACTTTTATAGTACGCTCAGGATCGTTATTGATTTCGATGGTAACATCGCCGGAACTCACCAGTTTGGCACGAGCCATGAGGATGACCACCACCAGGCACAAGATGATGGCAGTAAACATTGCCACCCCTAGATAGATTTCTACATTCATGGTTTAACCTTTCCTAAATTGCTCGAATAGTTATTTACAGCTGCACGCCAGAGAAAGACATAAAACCCAGCGCCATCAAACCTGCCGTGATAAAGGTAATACCCAATCCACGCAACCCATCGGGAACATCACTGTACTTCAGCTTTTCACGAATACCAGCCAGTGCTGTGATCGCTAGCGCCCAGCCCACCCCAGAACCAAGACCGTAAACAACACTTTCGCCAAAGTTGTAGTCGCGTTCAACCATAAAGAGCGACCCGCCCAAAATGGCACAGTTAACGGTAATCAGTGGCAAAAAGACGCCTAATGCGTTATAGAGTACCGGAACATAACGATCCAGAAACATCTCCAGAATCTGTACCAACGCAGCAATAACACCGATATAACTCAGCAATCCGAGAAAGCTCAAATCAACATCGGGATAACCCGCCCAGGCCAGCGCTCCATCTTTAAGCAGGTACTGAAAAATCAGATTGTTAACCGGCACAGTCAGGGTTTGAACCACTATAACCGCTACACCCAAACCAATGGCCGTTTGTACCTTTTTCGAAACCGCCAGAAAGGTACACATTCCAAGAAAGAATGACAGGGCCATGTTTTCAATAAATACTGCCCGGATAAATAAACTCAGGTATTGTTCAAACATATCAATGCGCCTCCTGCAGCCCTTTGGTTTGTGGTGCCAGGTCAAACTCTTTGGCTTCTACCTGCTTGGGTTTCCAGGTCCTTTGCGCCCAGATCAGCAGCCCGATCACAAAAAATGCACTGGGTGGCAGCAGCATTAAACCGTTGGGAACATACCAGCCGCCCTCTGTCACCAGAGGCAGTATTTCAAAACCATACAACTTTCCAGAGCCTAGGAGCTCTCTGAAAACTGCAACACTGATCAGCAGCACGCTATACCCCAAACCATTACCTATGCCATCCATAAAGCTCAATCCCGGGCCATTTTTCATGGCAAAGGCTTCAGCACGCCCCATCACGATACAGTTGGTGATAATAAGGCCAACAAAAACTGAGAGCTTTTTACTGACATCGTAAGCATAAGCCTTGAGTATTTGATCAACTACGATAACCAATGAAGCGATAATAATCATCTGTACGATAATACGGATGCTATTAGGAATCTGATTACGAATCAGCGAAATCGAGAAATTTGAACAGGCCGTTACCATCGTCAGCGCAATGCACATCACAAGGGTCACCTGCAAACTTGAGGTTACCGCCAATGCTGAACAGATACCCAAGACCTGTAAGGTAATGGGATTGTTTTCAAAAATCGGGTCAACTACAACCTGTTTTGCATCAATCTCAGACATGACTAAACTCCTCCTGTTCTCAAGTTGGCAAGATAGGGGCCAAACCCGTCATCACCCAGCCAAAACTGCAATAAATTTGTAACACCACGGCTAGTCAGCGTTGCCCCTGACAGTGAATCCACCTTATGAACAGCCTTTGGATCAGCGGGGTTGATTCTTGTTTTCACCAGATCAATAGCCACTGAGCCCTGCGCATCAAAAACCTGTTTTCCAGGCCACTGACCTTTCCAACGCGGGTTGTCTACCTCACCACCCAGGCCCGGAGTTTCAGCATGCTCGTAAAAGCCCAGTCCAGCGACCGTATTGCCATCTCCTTCCAAGGCTAGAAATCCATACAGCGTAGACCAGAGGCCATAACCATGCACAGGAATAATGACGCGATCCAGCTTACCCTCTTTTTCCAGCAAATAGACCGACGCAAAACGTTCACGTCGGTTGATACCGGCAATATCGGTGCTATTATCAAGCTCATCAGACATCGCGGGATTCTTCGCCGACTTGCGTTGGTCAAAGGTCTGAGGATCTATCTCATCGTTGTAGAGCCCTGTTTCAAGGTCAACAATGCGGATAGAAAACTGTGAAAACAACTCATCTATGTTTTTGTCAGCTGTATCGATGCCAGCAGCAGTAAGAATATTGGTTTTTCTGTCCAGTGCCTTATTTGCCAACTGTGCGGGCCTGAGCAAAACCGCTGCCCCGGAAACAATGACAGAACAGAACAGGCACAACAGCAGAGCCACCGTAACTGTTTTTTGAATGGTATCGTTACCCTTAGACATTACGCAAAGCCCTCCGCTTGATATTGGCCTGGATCACGAAAAAGTCGATCAGCGGTGCAAACAGGTTGGCAAACAGAATCGCCAGCATCATCCCCTCGGGAAATGCAGGGTTAACCACCCGTATCATCACCAGCATCAGCCCTATTAAAACACCGAAAACCCACTTACCGGTATTGGTCATAGCTGCCGATACAGGATCGGTCGCCATGAAAAACATACCGAAAGCAAAACCACCAAGCACCAGGTGCCAATGCCAGGGCATTGAGAACATGGGGTTGGTGTCCGAACCAATAAGATTAAACAGGGTTGAAAGTGCGATCATACCCAACAGAACGCCTGCAACAATGCGCCAGGATGCAATCCGTGTATAGAGCAGGACAGCACCACCAATAAAGATTGCCAGTGTGGAGACCTCCCCGATAGAACCGGGAATATTGCCTACAAAGGCGTCCATCCAGCTGTAATCTACTGCGGCAAGACCACCCAGGGCTGCAACACCCAACGGCGTTGCACCACTGAAACCATCGACAGCAACCCAGACTGCATCGCCAGACATCTCAGCTGGATAAGCAAAAAATAGAAATGCCCGTCCCGCCAAGGCAGGGTTCAGGAAGTTTTTACCAGTTCCTCCGAACACCTCTTTAGCCAATACCACACCAAAAGTGATACCCAGCGCCACCTGCCAGAGCGGAATATCGGGGGGTACAATCAGAGCAAAAAGTACGGAGGTGACGAAAAATCCTTCGTTAACTTCATGTCCACGAACACTGGCAAACAGTACTTCCCAAAATCCACCTACCAGAAAGGTAACGACATAAATGGGCACAAAATACACTGCACCGTGAATAAAACAGTCCCAAAGATTACCGCCGCTGTACCCTGCGAACAGTTCGATCAGAAAACCACGCCAACCTTCAACACCGGTCAGACCTATAGTTACCATAGCCTCGTTGGCCAGGTGCCCTACGTTATACATACCGAAAAACATAGTGGGAAAGGTACAAACCCAAACTATAATCATGATCCGTTTCAGGTCAGCCCCATCACGCACATGGGAGGCCTTCTTAGTGACGCTGGAAGGGGTATACAAAAAAGTATCCGTTGCTTCAAAAAGCGCAAACCACTTTTCGTATTTGCCGCCTTTTTGAAAATGCGGTTCAACTTTATCCAGAAGTTTTCTCAAGCCCATATTTTAACCCTCTTTCTCAATTCTGGTTAGGTTATCCCTCAGGATAGGCCCAAATTCGTATTTACCTGGGCAGACATAGGTACACAGTGCCAGATCCTCCTCGTCCAGCTCCAGGCAACCTAATGACTGTGCCACCTCAACGTCACTGGTCACAAGTGCTCTGAGTAGCTGGGTGGGCAGGATATCCAGCGGCATCACTCGCTCGTATGATCCAACAGGCAGGATGGCACGCGGACTACCGTGGGTGCTGGTATGAAATGCGAATTTTTTCTTCGCATTCAATTTTGAAAGAAAAATATTCAATACCGAGAATTTATCCATACCCGGCATCATATAACCTAAAAATTCCCGGTTGCGATCTTCCTGGAGTATCGATACCTGATGATGGTAGCGCCCGAGAAAGGCTAATGCCCCGCGAGCAGCATGACCGCTAAGAACAGACCCGGAGATAACACGATTCTCCTGCCCGGACTCATCAACCTGCCCTGCTGAAATCTCATCAGTAGAGGCACCAATACGCGTTCTGATCAAGCGCGGCTCAAGCACTCTTGGTCCGGCAACAGATATCACGCGATCAACATAAAGCTCACCCGTTAAGAAAAGTTTTGCAACACCGATAACATCCTGATAGTTGATATACCAGACCTGTTTCTTTTCTGAAGCCGGGTCAAGAAAATGGATATGGGTACCAGGCAGGCCAGCCGGATGAGGACCGGCAAACTCTTCTACACTAATATTATCGCTCGCGCCTGTTGGGATATCTGCACCAGAGGCCTTACAAAGGTACAGTTTGCCATCAGTTAGCTTACTGAGCAGATCCAGGCCCCTGGCGAAATCTTCTCTGTGCTCTGCAATAACTATCTGGGGGTCTGCCGCCAGCGGATTAGTATCCATTGCGGTGACAAAAATCGAGTGGGGTACCGAACCCGGCTCAGGCACTTTACTGAAAGGTCGGCATCTCAGCGCGGTCCAGAGCCCGGACTCAACCAGATTTTCCATGATCAGTTCACGGCTCAAACCGGGTAATTTGGAATCAGGATAACGGCTGAAACTGACTGCTTCGTCGCCATCAACATCAATAACCACAGAGAGCAACACCCTTTTGTGACCACGGTGAATAGCAGCAACCGTACCCCCTGCAGGCGCGGTATATTTCACTGCAGGATTTTTCTTGTCCGAGAAAAGAACTTGCCCCCGCTTAACCCTGTCACCTTCCTTGATCGCCATCGTGGGCTTCATACCCATGTAGTCGCAGCCCACTATACCGACTGACCTGACATTGGGGCCATCGTGAATCCTTTGCTCGGGTTCACCGGCAATAGGCAGGTTCAGGCCTTTTTTGATTTTAATCATAAGCTTCGCCAATTACTCTAAAAAAACAAAATAACCCGTGGACGTGCAGATACTGCTACCCGGGTGTATCAAAAATAAACTTCTGACATTGTGTTCGAAAAAAGAGCCTCTAATGAGGCTCTCTTGCTTCGACACAGCTACTCCTGTTCGGGATAAACAGGCAGGGTAGCCTTGGTAATTTGCCTGAGTATTCTTACAACCTGGCATGCATAACCAAACTCATTGTCATACCAAACATAGAGCACACAACGATTACCGTTTGCAATGGTTGCCAGTGAATCAACTATACCCGCAGCCCTGGAACCCACAAAATCTGAAGAGACCGCTTCGGCCGAGTTGGTATAGTCAACCTGTTTCTGCAGGTCTGAGTGCAGCGCAATATGACGCATATAATCATTGATCGTTTCTTTATCCGTCTCTGTTTTCAGGTTTAGATTCAAAATTGCCAATGAAACATTGGGGGTTGGAACACGGACTGAACTACCCGTCAGTTTGCCTTCCATTTCCGGCAGGGCCTTGGCCACGGCAACAGCCGCACCAGTTTCAGTCAATACCATATTAAGAGCTGCGCTACGTCCTCTGCGATCACCCTTATGGTAGTTATCAATCAGATTTTGGTCGTTAGTGTAAGCATGCACGGTCTCTACATGTCCATTTTCTACACCAAACTTATCATTCATCGCCTTAAGCACTGGTGTAATGGCATTAGTGGTACACGATGCCGCTGATAGTATTCTATCGTTATCTGAAATCAAGGCATTGTTGATCCCGTGTACAATATTCTTGATATCACCCTTGCCCGGTGCTGTCAGCAATACTTGAGCAGCCCCTTTAGCCTGAAGGTGTAGAGAAAGACCCTCTTCATCGCGCCACTTGCCGGTGTTATCCACAATTACGGCATTTTTAATTCCGTAAGCAGTGTAATCGATGGCATCCGGGGTTTCAGAATAGATCACTCTGATCTGCTGCCCATTGATCACGATAGAGGAACTTTCCTCATCGATGGAAACAACCCCTTTAAATTCGCCGTGGACTGAGTCGTAGCGCAGCAGGCTGGCACGTTTGACCAGATCATTACGCCGACCTTTTCGAACCACGATGGCGCGCAATCGAACACCCTTACCACCGCCTGTTTGATCGCAGAGCAGACGTGCCAACAGCCGACCGATGCGGCCAAAGCCATAGAGCACAACATCTTTAGCCTCTAATTGATCTGCCGCCTTACCCTCAACAACTTTTTGCAGCTCATGCTGAAGAAAAACCTTAAGCCCATTTTGGTCATTCAGCTTATGGTACTTGACGTAAAGTTTAGCGATATCGATATGGGCAGGACCAAGCGACATCTCACTCATCACTTTAAGTATTTCTATGGTGTCCAGCGGGGTAATCTCTTTCCCCTCTAGCTGCCGTATGAATTCGTGGGCCTGCATAATATCGTTAACTGTTCTTTTAACGATTAGCCGCCCAAATACGGAGATCTCAACGGACTGATCACGATATAGCGATCCCACCAGCGGCACCATAGCTTCTGCCGCTTCCTCATTCTTTTCCCAGTTGTCTAGCAAGGAATCTATCATCTCTTCAGCCACATCCAACCCTTTCTAGTATCAGTTAACAGGCAGGAGCACGTCCTGGTTACGCAGCACATCAAGCCCCTATAGCCCCAAAAAAAGCGCGGGTATTCTCTCATAAACTGAGTGATAACCATAACGATTTTTTAATCAGATCACGACTACAGCGACTAAATTGAAATTTTCTTGATGTATCACAAATCTGAATATTATTTTCTGTATCATCAGCGTAGACTTGGGCGTTTGTTCCATGGTCATTCTCGACACCACTGTTACATACTGATTAACCCCGATATGAGACCCACCGCGATGCCAACTACCACAGCCGGTCAACTTTATGGGGCCGCACAGGCTCTAGCCATCTACCAGACTGGACTGGCGCATGAGGGGCTTAATCTTATTATTACTGCGGATCTGAATCAGGCTGAACAACTCGCGGCAGAACTGATTTTTTTCGGCGCTACTAGATCATCCGTACTGGTCTTTCCGGACTGGGAAACGCTCCCTTACGACCCTTTTTCACCTCATCAGGACATCGTCTCGCAACGGCTCAGGACACTCTATCAACTACCACAAACCCAACAGGGGTTTTTACTGGTACCCATTACTACACTGATGCACAGAATTGCACCGCAAAGTTTTGTGACAGGTAACAGCCTGATACTCAACACCGGCCAGACTTTTGACCTGCAAGAAACCAGAAGACAGCTTACCGATGCAGGCTATCGACAGATGGAGACCGTCTACGAACGCGGAGAGTTTGCCATACGCGGATCGATCATTGATATTTTCCCAATGGGCAGCGAAAACCCCTACCGTATCGATCTGTTTGACAATGAAATAGATGCCCTGCGAACCTTCGACCCGGAAAACCAAAGAACTATCGATAACATTAAAAGCATCTCCATTCTACCCGGCAAAGAGTTTCCCTTTAATGACCAGGCCATCGCTCAATTTCGCAAAAACTGGCGCACCCATTTTGATACAGACCCTAAAAGCTGCCCGGTTTACCAGGATATCTCACAAAAAATAGCGCCATCAGGTATCGAATACTACTTGCCACTTTTTTTTGACAACTGCGCCTCTCTGCTTGATTTTCTTCCCAAAAACACCCTGACATACAGTATCGGCGCTATTGATCAGGCTGCCGCTGAATTCTGGAGGGAGATTACCGCTCGCCACGAACAGCGCTGCCACGATCCGGAGCGCCCGATCCTCAAACCTTCAGAACTTTTCATTCCGGAAAACAAGCTATTTGGTGAACTGAAAAATTACCGGCGCATTCACCTGAACAAACTAACTCAGGCAGATGATTCTGCATCTTGCAGATTTAAAAGCCAGGAACCACCTATCTTTAATCTGGATCGTCACTCGGAAGCCGCCCTGCAGACACTTAAAGCACACTGCCTGCATACAGACTCAAGAACTCTGTTTTGCGCTGAATCGGCCGGGCGCCGCGAAGTACTACTGGAGCTCTTTGCTCAGATTCAGATAAAGCCTGCTCCCTTTACAAGCTGGGAAGATTTTTTAGCCTCTGACATGCAATTCGGGATGGTTGTAGCTCCCCTGGATCGTGGCTTAAAAATCTCTGATCCTGCCATTGAGCTTATCACTGAAGCACAGCTCTTTGGCCATCAGGTTCTTCAACGTCGGCTCCGTAAAAAATCACGCGAATCCAGCGATCAGGCGATCAAGCACCTCGCCGAGCTAAATCTAGGGTCTGCTGTTGTTCATATTGATCACGGAATCGGCCACTACCGCGGTCTTGAAACCCTTGAGGTAGGGGGGCAACAGGAGGAGTTCCTGATGCTGGATTATTCCGGTAGTGACAAGCTCTATGTCCCCATTGCATCTTTGCATCTTATTTCGCGGTACAGCGGTGCCGACAGCGATCAGATCACAACCCACAGACTGGGAAGTGACAAATGGCAAAAAGCCAAACGCAAGGCCGCCGAGCAGATCAGGGATACCGCAGCAGAACTACTGGAGATCCATGCCCGAAGGGCCACAGAGTTCGGCCATGCCTTTAAGATATCCGAAACAGAATACCAGAAGTTCTGCGCAGATTTTCCCTTTGAGGAAACTGCAGACCAGATGACCGCAATCGATGCCACCCGCCTGGACATGATAACTGCCAGGCCAATGGATCGTTTGATATGCGGTGATGTGGGCTTTGGCAAAACAGAGGTCGCCATGCGGGCCGCATTCATCGCAGCGCACCATGGTAGTCAGGTAGCCATATTGGTACCGACCACGCTACTGGCACAACAACATTTTGACTCCTTTAAAGACCGTTTTGCAGACTGTGCGGTTCAAATCGATGTGCTATCACGCTTCCGATCCAAACAGGAACAGAATCGAATACAGCAGGCTATCCGCGAGGGGAAGGTAGATATACTGATCTCAACCCACAAACTTTTTTCATCTAACATTAAATTCAAAAACCTGGGCCTTCTGATCATCGATGAAGAGCACCGGTTTGGGGTCAAGCAAAAGGAACAGATAAAATCACTACGGGCGCATATCGATATTCTTACCCTAACTGCCACACCCATTCCACGCACCCTGAACATGGCGATGTCGGGGCTACGTGACATCTCCATCATCAGCTCTCCACCGGAGAAAAGACTATCCATAAAAACATTTGTGCACCGTGAAGACAACGCAACACGCAAAGAGGCTATCACACGGGAACTGCTGCGTGGTGGTCAGGTTTATCTGTTGCACAACGATGTCAAGACCATCGAGCGCAAGGCCCGTGATATCTCCGAGCTGGTACCAGAAGCGCGTATCGGAATAGCGCACGGGCAGATGCGCGAGCGTGAGCTAGAAAGCGTGATGTCAGACTTCTACCATAAACGGTTCAACCTTCTGGTTTGTACCACAATTATAGAGACCGGCATTGATATCCCTTCGGCCAACACCATCTTGATTGAGCGGGCTGACAAACTGGGACTTGCTCAACTACACCAGCTGAGAGGCCGCGTGGGCAGGTCACATCACCAGGCCTATGCTTATCTGTTAACTCCTGACCACAGAGCGATTACAGCAGATGCTGCCAAACGACTGGAAGCCATCGAACAAACCCAGGATCTGGGGGCTGGTTTCACTCTGGCAACCCATGATCTTGAGATCCGGGGTGCCGGCGAACTGCTGGGAGACAACCAAAGTGGTCATATACAGGCCATCGGTTTCTCCCTCTATGGCGAGCTACTTGAGCAAGCCGTTAAATCGATGCGTGAGGGCAAGAGCTTCAATATTGATCAGCCGATCAAGCACGGCACAGAGATCAACCTGAGAATACCCGCCCTGATTCCAGACAGCTACCTCCCCGATGTCCACAGCCGCCTGGTCCTCTACAAACGAATTGCCAATGCAACAAACAAAGATGAACTACGAGAGTTACAGGTTGAGATGATCGACCGTTTTGGGCTTTTGCTTGAGCCCATCCAGAATCTTTTTGAGATTTCAGCACTTAAGATAAAGGCTCAAGAGATGGGCATCCTGAAAATTGATGCTAATGATGCAGGGGGAACCCTTGATATTGATGCTGATACCACTATCAAACCCGCCGATCTGATTAGCCTGATGCAACAGCACCCACAAAAATTCAAAATGCTTGGCGCCAATCGACTTAAATTTATCGTTGACCTGAAAACCGAACAAAACCGGTTTAATATAATTCATGACTTGCTAGACCAGCTAAACCCCCAGCATAATAACCAGGATCGGCCATGAAAATCAGTCTAACTGTTCAGGATCAAAACCCATTTATCAATGAATAAACCCACCACTATCCTCCTTGCTTTTTTCCTGAGTGCTACCGCTCTGGGAGCGCACGCCAAAGCAGAAAAAATCATCTGGTATCAAGTGGAAGTCATACTCTTTGCCCAGGAGGAGCAAAGCCACCACCTCACCGAATCCTGGCATAACACTCCCGCTATCAGATGGCCCGATCAGATGGTGGTACTCAAGCCTTACATAGAGGATGCGCTACCGGAACCGGATGATGAGATCTACCACGAACCGTTTCAGCAAACCACCGGGCTAGCCATCAATAAACGCCAGCCCACAGACCTTGCCAGCGAGCCCTTTGTTTTGCTGCCCAGCGACCGTCTGCAGCTAACCAGGTTCGCATCACAAATTAAAGCATCGTCCACCCTAAGACTACTGGAGCATTTTGGTTGGCGGCAATCTATAAGCAACGGAGCCCAGGCGCAACCCGTTTTTATCCAGGCCGGTGATCGCTATGGTATTAACGCTGAACTGGAGGGAACGCTTTCAGTAAGGAAAAAACGCTATCTACATTTTGCTACACAACTTGTTTTCTCTAGATTTAGCAGCACAGTCATTAACCGACGACTTGACTGGTCTATATTTGGTGAATCCCCACCATTAGAGGGTGTACAGTTAAACATTGACAGTTGGAATCCTGATCAGGATGAGCTCCTGTTTAACAGCAACGATGCGGAAAACTATTCCCGGTCGCTAACAGCAATGCTAAATTCAAGTGAGCGTATCAATGCAGGCACAATGACCTACTTTGACCATCCGCTTTTTGGATTAGTCATCAGGGTTGTCGCTTTTGATCCAGCCATGGAGATGAAACCCTTTAAGCTTGAAAAGTTGCCACAAACAGTGACCAGCCTCGCAGAGGTTCCAACCATAGAACCCCCGTCTGAGCCCGCGCAGGATAGCGAGCCATTACAGCCCTATAATCCTTCACCTATAAAAGCTGAATAGTTTTCTGTAACAGCTGCCGAACCTTGACCATCCCCTTGTCCAGCTGAGCGGCGATAGAGCTCATGGTAAGCATCTCATCGCTACGCCCCGCCGCCCAGTTTACAACCAGATTAATGCTGGCATACTCAAGCCCCAATTCACGGGCAAGACCAGCTTCTGGCATACCTGTCATACCCACTACGTCGCAACCATCCCGCTCCAACCGGTCCACTTCAGCACGACTTTCCAGGCGAGGTCCCTGGGTGCAAGCATAAACACCGCCATACTGTATATCGATTCCAGAAGCAATTGCAGCGCGTTTAAGCGCATCTCGAACATTGGGATGATAGGGCTCAGTGAAATCAATATGCTGTACAGAATCACTGGTTCCATCAGAAAAGCTCTGGTCACGCCCATAACTATAATCAATAATTTGATCAGGGATGCAGATAGTTTGAGGTGCCATTTGAGAGGTAATACCACCCACGGCGTTAACAGCAACAATACTACGCACACCACGCGCTTTAAGTGCAAATATATTGGCACGATAATTAATCTTATGGGGGGGTATGCTGTGCTGCTCTCCGTGTCGAGGAAGAAAAACAATTTCCTGAGATTTAAGTCGTCCATAAATGAGCGAGGCCGAAGGCTCACCAAAGCGGGTTTCAGGCCATTCACTCTCGAGAATTTCAAGGTCTGAAAGCTCGGTCAAGCCGGTACCTCCGATAATGGCAATGACGGGTCGATTTGTCACGTAATACACTCCTGGTCAAAAATATGGGGTTATTATAGGTTATGGCTCCTCGCCAAAAATACGCTCTAACTTAACAGGGTCAGGCAGGTGCAAGGTAGAAGTCGGGAACGCTACATCTGCATCATTTTTATGGATAATTTCAAGGATTTTCAGTAAAACATCCTGCTTGATTTCGTGAAACCTGATCCAGTCAGTAGTTTTGGTAAAGGTGTAAACAAAGAAGTTCAGTGCCGAAGGTGCAAAGGCATCAAAGTTAACGATCAGCGTTTTACTGCTATCAATCTCCGGGTGATATTCAAGCATCTCCTTGACCTGTTGAATTACAGCACCTAATTTAGATGAATCCTCATAGCGAACGCCGATAATTTCATAGATACGTCGATTGGTCATCCGTGAAGGGTTTTCCACCGTGATGCTGGTGAAGATCGAATTAGGCACATATAAGGGGCGTTTATCGAAAGTGCGGATGCAGGTTAGCCGCCAACCAATCGCTTCAACAGTGCCCTCAATTGACCTGTCAGGCGATCTTACCCAGTCGCCCACAACAAAGGGACGATCAAGGTATACCATAAGGCCACCAAAAAAGTTAGCCAACAAGTCCTTAGCCGCAAAGCCAATCGCTAACCCACCGATACCTCCAAAAGCCAGTACTCCGGAGATGCTGTAGCCCAACGTTTGTAAAATGACCAGTACCGAAGTGATAATAATGGATAATCTGAGCAGCTTACCAATGGCTGCAACCGTGGTCTGATCCATCGGCTCGCGCCCACTATCTGGATTAGCCAGTTTAAATTCAGCGCGCCGAATAAAACTCACCAGAAACCAGGTTAGCATAATAATTACGGCCATCTCTCGCACCGGCTCGACAATCTCGAATATCGCCACCTCAGCATCAATGGCCACAAGATCTACGGCCCAACTGACCCCAACAATCCATACCAGGATACTGACGGGCTTACGCGCCGACAGCAGTAAAATATCGTCCCAGTCATTTTTTGATTTCTCCGCCTGTCTGATTAATTGACGAATCAGTTTTAGTACCAAGAAATTGGCCAGCCCTGTAATAAAGACAATGATAAATGCCTGAAAAACCAGCATGCCCTGATGGTCAAATCCCCATCCTGACATCCAACTACCTATGTCAATATTTTCCACTTCAGCTCACTCTTTGATATTTTTTATTGAAGATAATGCCGCCCTGGCCTCTTTCCAGCGAGCCTCTGACTGCAGCTGACTGGGGGAATAACTTTTTTTTCGCTGCAGCCGCGCTAACCTGAGAGCACTTTCTGCACTTTGCACAACCCCACTCTCAACAACCTCAATAGCACCCTTTCGGTTGTTGCAAACCAGCACCATATCACAACCTGCATCCAGAGCTACCGCTGCACGCTCAGCATAGCTGCCACCAACACTCGCACCCTCCATACTCAGATCATCACTTAAAATCGCGCCTTTAAAACCCAGTTTTCCACGCAATACATCGGTTAGCCAAAATCGCGAAAAACCGGCAGGCTTACTGTCCACACTTGAATAGATCACATGGGCTGGCATGACTGCATCCAGCAACTTTGTCAGTGCCGCGAATGGGAGTATATCTGAACATTCGATCTCTGCGAATATCCTGGGATCCTCAGGTATTTCAAGGTGAGAATCTGCTGCGACACTGCCGTGTCCGGGAAAATGCTTTCCAGTGGCCACCATGCCCGCATCATGCATTCCTGCGATCAGTGCTCTTGACAAATCAATCACTACCCGGGGCTTCGACGAAAATGACCTGTCACCGATCACTTCACTGATACCCCGGTCTACATCAAGCACTGGCGCAAAGCTGATATCAATGTCGTGGCTCAACAGCTCTGCAGCGATCAACCAGCCTGTTTGCTTGGCAATCTGTAGCGCGTGTGCTCTACCCTTTTCATACAGATTGCCCAGGTTCCGCATCGCTGGTACGGCGGTAAAACCCTCCCGGAACCGCTGAACACGCCCACCTTCATGGTCAACGGCAAGGAGCAATCTCGGGGAAATTGCTCTAATTTCACGGGTTAATTTTGATAATTGATCTCTATCACTGAAGTTTCTTGAAAAAAGTATCACCCCACCTACTCCGGGATGTTTGAGTAGATCCCGCTCTTCAAGATCAAGTCTCAATCCGGCAAGATCAAGCATAACAGGACCAATCACGCTTCCTCCAGGCAGTGCCTCTATTATCATTAGAGACCTTTGCACGAGAGATGATTTTGGTTCCAGGCAAGGCAAAAAAGCGCGCA